>JALTNO010000393.1 GCA_027000645.1 Paracoccaceae bacterium
GCGCTCGAACACCATCGCCCCGACCTCGGGCGAGACGGAGGTGATGCCCAGGCAGTAGCAGACCACCGAATTGGCCGCCGAGCCTCTCCCCTGGCAGAGGATGCCGCGGGAGCGGGCGAAATCCACAGTGTCATGCACGGTCAGGAAGTAGGGTTCGTATTTCAGCCGGGCGATGAGGGAAAGTTCATGCTCCAGCATCTTGCGCACGCGCTCTGGCGCACCGGCCGGATAGCGCCGGGCCAGCCCTTCGCGCGCCAGGCGCGCCAGCCGACGGGCGGGGGATTCGCCCACCGCCACCTCGGAGGGGTACTCATGGCGCAGCTCGTCCAGGGAAAACCGCAGCCGCCCGGCCAGCGCCTGCGCCCGGTCCACCGCCCGCTCATGGCCGGCGAACAGGCGGCGCATCTCGTCCCCTGATCGCAGCCGCCTCTCGGCGTTGGGCAGGGCCGCGCGGCCCAGATCGTCCACCCGGCGTTTCAGCCGGATCGCGCTCAGCACATCGGCCAGCCTGCGGCGGCGGCCGTGATGCATGATCGGGGCGGCACAGGCCAGAGTCGGAATCCCCAGCTCCGCCGCGGCCCGGTCCAGCCCGGCGAAGCGTTCGGCGTCGCGGCCATCATAATGCGGGCGCATCAACAGGTGCATCCGCCCGGCAAGGCGCCGGTGCAGCGCATCGGCAAACCGCGCCCAGTCGCCGGGCCAGAGCAGCAGCTGCATCCCGTCGGGCCGCTCCAGCAGATCGGCAAGCTGCAGGTTGCAACGGCCCTTCCCGGTGCGCAGTCGCCCGGTGGTCAGGATGCGGCACAGGTTTGCCCAACCGGCGCGGTTTTCCGGCAGGACGGTCACCGGCGGCGCATCGGCAAGCACCAGCCGCGCAGCCGGGATCAGGCGCGGGGCGGCGCGGACCGGGAAGGACGGCGGCGACCGAACGTGTGCGGGGCGCGGGGGGCCGACGGGATCATGGGTGGCATCCCAGGCGCGCCTTTCGGCGACCCGCCGCGCAATCTCGCGCGCCCGCAGATGCGCCCGCACGATCCCGGCCACCGAGTTGTCATCGGCAATCGCGATCGCCGACAGCCCCAGCGCGGCGGCACGGTCCACGAATTCCTCGGGATGCGAGGCCCCGGTCAGGAAGGTGAAGTTCGAGGTGATCGACAATTCGGCGAACATGGAAAATGCCCGGCAACAGGGATGGAGTCGGTGCATGTTCTCATTTTGTTCGGGAAAGTCAAACGCAACCTCCCCCCAATCGCCACGGTATCGGCGGGAAAGGGCGGGCCGCGGCCAGTCTGGAATCATTCCAAAGCTTGACTCGTGCGGTGGGCGGCCGCATATCCAGAACAAGCCAACGGAGATCCCGAAATGTTCATCCAGACCGAGTCGACGCCCAACCCGGCGACCCTGAAATTCCTGCCCGGCCAGACGGTTCTTGAAACCGGCACCGCCGATTTTCCCTCGGCCGAGTCCGCGGCAAAATCGCCTCTGGCCAGCCGCATCTTCGCGGTCAAGGGCGTGAAGGCCGTGTTCCTGGGCAATGATTTCGTCACCGTGACCAAGGATGACGCGGTGGAATGGGATCATCTCAAGCCAGCGATCCTGGGCGCGGTAATGGAGCATTTCCAGTCCGGCGCCCCGGCGATGGAGGGCGATGGCGGTGGCCATGCCGAGTTCAGCGGCGACGATTCCGAGATCGTCAACCAGATCAAGGAGCTTCTGGACACCCGCGTGCGCCCGGCAGTGGCCCAGGACGGCGGCGACATCACCTTCCACGGGTTCGAGCGCGGGGTGGTCTATCTGCACATGCAGGGCGCCTGCGCCGGTTGCCCCTCTTCCACGCTGACGCTGAAGATGGGGATCGAGAACCTGCTGCGCCACTACATCCCCGAAGTGACCGAGGTGCGCCCGGTTGGTGTCTGATCCGCTCATCATGGGATTCGACACGTCGGCCGCGCATTGCGCGGCCGCTTTGCTGTGCGGCAACCGGCTGGTGGCGGTCCGCGCCGAAGAGATGCGCCGCGGGCAGGCCGAGCGGCTGATGCCGCTGCTCGAGGAGCTTCTGGCCGAGGCCGGCGCCGGCTGGCGCGATCTTGCCGCGCTGGGGGTCGGCGTGGGGCCGGGCAACTTCACCGGCATCCGCATCTCGGTGGCAGCCGCGCGGGGGCTGGCGCTGGGGCTGGGGGTGCCGGCCTATGGCGTGGACGGTTTCGCGGCGCGCAGGCTGACATGCACCGGGCTGATCACGGTGCCTGCCGCGCGCGGACAGCTTTACGTGGAGATGGGCAACGCGCCCCACGCGATCATGGATCCGTCCGAGGCCACCGCACATGCGGCGCGGGCGGGCACGGAGCTTGCCCCGCAACCCGCCCCGGCCCGGCTGGCCGAGGCGGTGTCGCGCATCGCCGCCGCGCGCTGGCCGGCGCCGGAACCGCCGCCCTCGCCCCTTTACATCCGCCCGGCCGATGCCGCGCCCGCGCGCGACCGGCCACCTGCCCTGCTGGACTGATGATCCCTGCCGAAATGGCCCGCATCCACGCCGCTGCCTTCGCCCGGGGCCGGGCCTGGAGCGAAACCGAATTCGCCGGGCTCCTGGCACAGGCGGGGTGTTTCGCGGTGGGCGACACACGCGCATTCGCGCTGGTGCGGGTGGTCGCGGACGAGGCCGAGCTCCTGACCATCGCCACCCATCCCGCGCATCGGCGCCGCGGGCTGGGGCGGGCACTCATGGCGGCCTGGACGGAGCGGGCCGCCCACCGCGGCGCAGAACGCGCCTTCCTGGAAGTGGCCGCCGACAACGCCCCCGCCATCGCTCTCTACCAGGCGACAGGCTTCGCCCCCTGCGGGCGCCGGCGTGGATATTACCGGCGTCAGGACGCGGCGGCGGTGGATGCGCTGATCTATGCCCGCGACCTGCCGTGACGGCAGCCGGGCGATTCCTGGATCGAATGGTCAAAAAGCGGTTGACCGCCGCCCCTGCCTGCGGGGTAGATTGGCCAATCAGGGCGGGGGACTCCGCCCGCCGGGACGGCCGGGGCTCCTGCCGCCCGGGACAATAACAAGCGGGAGTATTCCAATGACCTTTATGAAGTCCCTGATGGGCGCTGCCGCCTCGCTGGCGCTGAGCGCGGGCCTCGCCGTGGCGGAACCGGCGATCATCTTCGACCTGGGAGGCAAGTTCGACAAGTCCTTCAACGAGGCCGCCTTCAAGGGCGCGCAACGCTGGGCCGAGGAAACCGGAGGCAAGTTCCGCGACATCGAACTGCAGTCCGAGGCTCAGCGCGAACAGGCCCTGCGGCGATTTGCCGAAAACGGCGCCAACCCGGTGGTGATGGTGGGCTTTGCCTTTGCCGATGCGCTGAGCCAGGTCGCCGACGACTACCCCGACACCAAGTTCGTCATCATCGACATGGTGGTGGACAAGCCGAACGTGCGTTCGGTGGTGTTCAACGAACATGAAGGGTCGTACCTGGTCGGGATGCTGGCGGCGATGGCGTCGAAGACCGGCAAGGTGGGCTTCATCGGCGGCATGGATATCCCGCTGATCCGCAAGTTCGCCTGCGGCTATGCCCAAGGCGTGAAGGCGGTGAAGCCCGAAGCCGAGATCATCTCCAACATGACCGGCACCACGCCTGCCGCGTGGAACGACCCGGTCAAGGGGTCGGAGCTGGCCAAGGCGCAGATCGCCCAGGGTGCCGACGTGATCTATGCCGCCGCCGGCGGCACCGGCGTGGGCGTGCTGCAGACCGCGGCCGACGAGGGGATCCTTTCCATCGGCGTGGACAGCAACCAGAACTACATGCATCCCGGCAAGGTCCTGACCTCGATGATGAAGCGGGTGGACAATGCCGTCTATCAGGCCCTCAAGGACGGGCCGGACATGGAAACCGGGTTTTCGGTCATGGGACTGGCCAATGGCGGCGTCGATTACGCGCTGGACGAATACAACGCGCCGCTCATCTCGGCCGAGATGAAGGCCCGTGTGGACGAAGCCAAGGCCGCCATCGCCGGCGGCGAGATCAAGGTGCATGACTACATGTCCGACGACAGCTGCCCGGCCCTGAGCTTCTGACCGGGTGGACCAACCGCGATCCGGGCGCCTGCCGGATCCTGCCGGGCCTTCCATGCGAAGCCCCCCGGCGGGTCCGGCAGGTGTCCGCTCGCCGCCGGAGGGAAACCGCATGAACGCCTCGGCAACACCCCCTGCCATCGAATTGCGGGGCATTTCCAAGGCCTTCGGGCCGGTGCAGGCCAACCGCGACATTTCGCTTTCCGTGGCGCCGGGAACCATTCACGGGATCATCGGCGAGAACGGCGCCGGAAAGTCCACGCTGATGAGCATCCTCTACGGGTTCTACAAGGCCGATTCGGGCGACATCCTCATCAACGGGCGGAAAACCGCCATTCCCGACAGCCAGGCCGCGATCCGGGCCGGAATCGGCATGGTTTTCCAGCATTTCAAGCTGGTCGAGAACTTCACGGTCCTGGAGAACGTGGTACTGGGGGCCGAGGACGGGCGGCTGCTGCGTCCCTCGCTGGCCCGGGCCCGTCGGATCCTGAAGGACCTGGCCCGCGATTACGGGCTGGACGTGGACCCGGACGCGGTTATCGAGGAGATCGGTGTCGGGATGCAGCAGCGGGTGGAGATCCTCAAGGCGCTCTACCGGCAGGCCGAGATCCTGATTCTGGACGAACCCACCGGCGTGCTGACCCCCTCCGAGGCCGACCAGCTTTTCCGCATCCTTCACCGGCTGAAGGACGAGGGCAAGACGATCATCCTCATCACCCACAAGCTGCGCGAGATCATGGACGCCACCGATACCGTGAGCGTGATGCGCCGGGGCGAGATGACCGCCACGCTGCGCACGGCCGATACCAGCCCCGAAGAACTGGCCGAGCTCATGGTCGGCCGCAAGGTTCTGCTGCGGGTGGACAAGGCCCCCGCGCGCCCCAGCCGGAAGGTGCTGCAGATCGAGAACCTGCGCGTGGCCGACGACAAGAGCGTGGAACGGGTCAAGGGAATCGACCTTGACGTTCATGCCGGTGAGATCGTCGGCATCGCCGGAGTGGCGGGCAACGGGCAGTCCGAGCTGCTCGAACTTCTGGGGGGGATGCGACCCGGCACCGGGACCGTCAGGCTGAACGGGGCGGTGCTGCCGCTGGAAGGGGCCGGGGCCGACGGGCAGGCGCGCCGCCGCGCCGGTATCGCGCATGTCCCCGAGGACCGGCAGCGCGAAGGCCTGATCATGGAGTTTCACGCCTGGGAAAACGTGGCCTTCGGCTATCACCATGACCCGGCCTATCAGAAGAACCGTTTGTGGATGGACAATGCGGCGCTGCGCGCGGATACCGAGCGAAAGATCGGGAAGTTCGACATCCGTCCCGCCGATGCCTGGCTGACGGCCAGGAATTTCTCGGGCGGCAACCAGCAGAAGATCGTTGTCGCGCGCGAGATCGAGCGCAACCCCGACCTGCTTCTGGTCGGACAGCCCACGCGCGGGGTCGATATCGGCGCGATCGAGTTCATCCACAAGCAGATCGTGGCGCTGCGCGATTCGGGCTGCGCGGTGCTGCTGGTATCGGTGGAGCTGGAGGAAATCCTGTCCCTGGCCGACCGGGTGGTGGTGATGTTCGACGGCCGCATCATGGGCGAGCGCCTTCCCGGCGAAACCGATGAAAGGGAGCTGGGCCTGCTCATGGCAGGCGTCGGTTCGCAGGCGGCATGACGGCGGCACCCGCAACGGAGGCGCTTTGAACCATGGACAAGATGCCGAAATGGGCAGACGTGGTCCTGATCCCGCTGATCTCGCTGATCCTGGCCGCGATCCTGTCGGCGCTGGTCATCCTCGGCATAGGCGAGGACCCGGTGGCCGCGGTCAAGCTGATGGTCGAGGGCGCGCTCGGCTCCACCTATGGCTGGGGCTACACGCTCTATTACGCCACCAATTTCATGTTCACCGGGCTGGCGGTGGCGGTGGCCTTTCATGCCCGGCTGTTCAATATCGGCGGCGAGGGCCAGGCGATGCTGGGCGGGCTGGGTGTGGCCGTCATCAGCCTGTATGTCCCCTGGCCGCACTGGAGCGTCGCGCTGATCGCCGCCAGCGCTGCCGCGATGCTGTTCGGGGCCGCATGGGCGGCGATCCCGGCCTATCTTCAGGCCCGCCGCGGCAGTCACATCGTGATTACCACGATCATGTTCAACTTCATCGCCGCAGCGCTGCTCAACTACATGCTGGTGAACGTGATGCGCCCCGAAGGGTCGATGGACCCGGCCACCGCACGCTTTCCGGCGGCCGTGCACCTGCCGACGCTGAACGAGATCCTGGCGCCGCTTGGCATTCCGTTCTCCAAGGCCGCGCCGGCCAATGTCAGCCTGCTGGTCGCCATCGGCGCCTGCATCCTGGTCTGGGCGCTGATCTGGCGCACCCGGCTGGGATACGAGATCCGCGCCTATGGCCATTCCGAGACCGGCGCCCGCTATGCCGGCATCTCGCCCTTCCGCATCACCATGATCGCCATGCTGATCTCCGGTGCGCTGGCCGGGCTGATGGCGATCAACAACGTGATGGGCGAAGCCGAGCGGCTGGTGCTGAATTCTACCGAAGGGGCGGGTTTCATCGGCATCGCGGTGGCGCTGATGGGGCGCAGCCACCCATTCGGTGTCTTTCTCGCCGCCATCCTGTTCGGCTTCCTCTACCAGGGCGGGGCCGAGCTGGCGCTGTGGACCTCCATCCCGCGCGAGCTGATCGTGGTGATCCAGGCCCTCGTCATCCTGTTCACCGGGGCGCTGGACAACATGGTGCGCATGCCGCTTGAGCGGCTGTTCCTGGCCCGGTCGCGGCGGCGACGCGACCGGGGCGAAGGCGCGCCGCTGCCCGAGCGCAAGCCGACCCGGCCCGGCGAGTGAGGAGATCTTCATGGACTTCCATACACTGATCCAGATTCTCGACAGCACCATCCGGCTGGCCACGCCGCTGCTGCTGGCCTGTCTGGCCGGGCTGTATTCGGAACGCGCGGGCATTTTCGATATCGGCCTTGAAGGCAAGATGCTTGCGGCAGCGTTCTTTTCGGCCGCCCTGGCCGCGATGACCGGGAATGTCTGGCTGGGCCTGCTGGCCGGCATCGCCGCGTCCCTGGCGCTGAGCGCACTGCACGGGCTGGCCTCAATCACCTTCCGGGGCAATCAGCTGATCTCGGGCGTGGCGATCAATTTCCTGGCGGCCGGGCTGACGGTGCTGGTGGCACAGGACTGGTTCCGGCAGGGCGGGCGGACCCCGGCCCTGAGCGGCAATGGCCGCTTTGCCCCGATCGACCTGCCGCTGGCCGATACCCTGCGCGACGTTCCCGGGCTTGGCCCCGTCTATGCCGAGCTGATCTCGGGGCATTCGGTCCTCGTCTATGCCGCCTTCCTTGCCGTGCCGGCCACATGGTGGCTGCTCTATCGCACCCGGTTCGGGCTGCGCCTGCGGGCGGTGGGCGAAAACCCGGCGGCGGTGGATACGGCGGGGGTGTCGGTGGTCGGGCTGCGCTATGGTGCGGTGATGATCTGCGGGGTGCTGTGCGGCATTGCCGGGGCCTACCTGGCCACCGCCCTGCAGGCAGGGTTCGTCAAGGACATGACCGCGGGGCGGGGCTTCATCGCGCTGGCGGCGCTGATCTTCGCCAAGTGGCGGCCATGGCAGGCCATGTGGGCCACGCTTCTGTTCGGCTTCCTCCAGGCGGTGGCGCTGCGCTATCAGAACATCGACATTGCCGGCATCACCATCCCGGTGCAGGTGATGGACGCGCTGCCCTACATCCTGACGGTGGTCATCCTGGCCGGCTTCGTCGGCAAGGCCATCCCGCCACGCGCGGGCGGCGAGCCCTATGTGAAAGAGCGTTGACGCCGTATTGTGCCCTTTTCGTTGACTTGTCGCGTCGGGCCGGACATGTCTGTGGGAATGTCAGTCTGTTCGGGAAAGCATGGTCATGAGTTTTCGGGTTTCGGCAGTCGCAATCATTGCAGCCTTCTTCATCGCGGCGGCCGGCGCCGCTTTCAGCCAGTCCAGGGTGATCTTCCAGTACAAGAACTGGGAAGTTCGCGTCGCCGCCTTCGACGACGGCACCATTTCCTGCGTGGCGCAGGTCCAGCCTGCGAACGGGACGACCTTCGCGATCTGGGCTGACGGCAGGACTGTCAAGCTCCAGTTCTATTCCGATGTCTGGTCGTTCGGGAGCAGTTCGGCCGATGTCGTTGCGCGAATCGATCGGCGCGCGGGCTGGAACCTGTCCAACGCCGATCTCTACAAGAACAGCGTGATCTTCACCATGCCGGGAGGGGAGCAATCCACCAGGTTCCTGCTCGAAGTCGCCAATGGCAACACCATCTATCTCTCCCAGAGCTCGGGCAACCCCATGGGGTACTGGACGCTGGCCGGCTCCAAGGCATCCATGCGCAAGCTGATCGAATGCGTGAACTACCTCTGAGGCTGTCGGAGGGCTGAAATCCCGGCCCCCGGGCCCTTCCCGTGCCGAACCGCGGCAAGCAGAGCGACAAGGCAGCGGATGACCGCCGCCTGCGACGGAAATCCTTCGCAAGACATGTTGATTTTTCTGAATATGTCGCCTACAGGGGCGCATGCAAACCTATCTCCCGATCGCAGAAGTCTCGGTGAACTCCTATGTCCTGCTCGGCCTGGGCGGGATCGTCGGCGTGCTGTCCGGCATGTTCGGCGTTGGCGGCGGGTTCCTGATCACGCCGCTGCTTTTCTTCGTGGGGGTGCCGCCGGCCGTTGCCGTGGCCACCGGTGCCAACCAGATCGTCGCCTCGTCCTTTTCGGGGCTGCTGGCGCATCTGAGGCGCAAGACGGTGGACCTGTCCATGGGTACGGTCCTGCTGATCGGGGGCCTGATCGGGTCGGCGCTGGGCGTGATCCTGTTCAACTTCCTCGAACGGCTGGGACAGGTCGATCTTCTGGTCCGGCTCAGCTACGTGATCTTTCTGGGCATCATCGGCGCATTGATGTTCGTCGAAAGCGTCAACGCCCTGCGCAAGTCGCGCAACCCGACTGAAAACGCCAGGCGGCGGCGCCAGAAACGGGGCTGGGTCCATGCCCTGCCCTTCAAGATGCGGTTCCGTACCTCGGGGCTCTACATCTCGGTCATCCCGCCGCTGCTGGTCGGGCTGTCGGTCGGCGTCCTGGCCGCGATCATGGGCGTGGGCGGCGGCTTCATCATGGTGCCGGCGATGATCTACATCCTCCACATGCCGACCAAGGTCGTGGTCGGCACGTCGCTGTTCCAGATCCTGTTCGTGACCGCCTTCACCACGCTGCTGCATGCCGTCGCAAACCAGACGGTGGACATCGTTCTTGCCGTCTATCTGATCCTCGGCGGCGTGATCGGAGCGCAGATCGGCACGCAGATCGGGCTGAAGCTCAAGGCCGAGCAACTGCGCGTCCTGCTGGCCGGGCTGGTTCTTCTGGTCAGCGGCAAACTGGCGGTCGAACTGATGACGCAGCCGGCCGATCTGTTCTCGCTGGCGGTGGCAAATGTGCAGTGAATGCCACGATACGATTTCCACCCGCCGGGCCTGCGCATTTTGCGTTGATCGGCGGGCGCGACCGGGGTTACATTAACATATGCAGATTTATCTACCTATCGCCGAAGTCTCCGTGAACGCCTTCCTTCTTCTGGGTCTGGGAGGGATCGTCGGCATCCTGTCGGGCATGTTCGGCGTGGGTGGCGGGTTTCTCCTGACGCCGATGCTGTTCTTCATCGGCATCCCTCCGGCCGTGGCCGTGGCAACCGAGGCCAACCAGATCGTCGCCTCGTCCTTTTCCGGCGTGCTGGCGCATTTCCGACGAAAGACCGTCGATATCAAGATGGGCCTGGTATTGCAGGCCGGCGGCCTGATGGGCGCAGGGATAGGCCTGCTGATCTTCAACTATCTCAAGAGCATCGGGCAGGTCGATCTGCTGGTGAAGCTGTCCTACGTGGCGTTCCTGGGTATCGTCGGCGGGCTGATGTTCGTGGAAAGCGTCAACGCGATCCGCAAGGCCCGCAAGGCCAACGGCGCCCCGCCTCCGAAGCGGCGGCGCCGGACATGGGTGCATGCCCTGCCCTTCAAGATGCGGTTCCGTACCTCGGGGCTCTACATCTCGGTCATCCCGCCGATCCTTGTGGGCATGTCGGTCGGCATCCTGGCCGCGATCATGGGCGTGGGCGGCGGCTTCATCATGGTGCCGGCGATGATCTACATCCTGGGAATGCCCACCAAGGTCGTGGTCGGAACCTCGCTGTTCCAGA
>JALTNO010000394.1 GCA_027000645.1 Paracoccaceae bacterium
TGGGCAAGGAGCCGATCCTGTCGCTGGGGCTGCGCCTGGGCGAGGGATCGGGCGCGGCGGTGGCGATTGGCGTGCTGAAGGCGGCCGTGGCCTGTCACAGCGGCATGGCCAGCTTTGCCGAGGCCGGCGTGGCCGAGGGCTGAGCGAGTCGGCTCAGCCGCGGCGCGCGGCGCGGGTTTCGGTCAGGATGTTGAGGTAGTTGCCCCCGAAGATGACAGCCGCGCCGACCAGCACCCAGATATCCAGCGGTTCCCGGTAAAGCAGCATCGCCGTGACGGCGATGGCGGGCAGGCGCAGGAAGTCGAGAGGAACCACCACCGTGGCCGGGGCCAGCGTCAGCGCCTTGGCGATGCAGAAATGGGCAAGCAGCCCGGCAAGCCCCACCAGCAGCAGGAAGGGTGCGGAGGCAGCCGTCGGCAGGGCGATGTTTCCGTCCCAGCCGGCGAATCCCAGGCCGAGTGCCGCCTGCATCAGCGTCAGCCAGAACATGATGCAGCCGATGCTGGCGGTGCGGGTCAGCGCCTTGGTCGAGATGGTTGTCAGCGCGAAGAAGACGGCCGACAGGGCGGCGGCGGCGATGCCGGGGGTGAGTGCCCCCGCCCCCGGTTGGGCGACGATCAGGATGCCGGCAAAACCGATCAGCGCCGAGAGCACCCGCACCGGGGTCATGCGTTCGCCCAGAAGCAGCGGCGACAGCAGGATCACCCATAGCGGCTGGGTGAATTCCAGCGCGAAGACCTGGGCCAGGGGGGTGACGGTCACGGCGTAGAACCACAGGTTCTGGCCGGCGAAATGCACCGTGTTGCGCAGCCCGTGCATGCCCAGCCGCCGCGTGCCTATGCCGCTCCAGCCGCCGCGCAGGGTCAGTACCGCGCAGACCACGCCCAGGCCGATGACCGAGCGATACATCATGATCTCGAAGGTGTCGTGCACCGCGCCCAGTTCCCGCCCGGCCACGGCCATGGAGGAAAAGGATGCGATCGCTCCGGTCATCCACAGCGCGGCCTTGAGAGTCGGGGTCATGCGGTGCGGCCTCGGGCGGTGTTGCGGCGTTGGCGACAGAGGGGGGCTGCCTGCCCCCCTCGGCCCGTGCGGGCCTCACCCCCCGGGAGTATTTGTGGCAAGATGAAGGGGGCGGGTCGGATCATGCGGGGTGGAATTGCGGGTTGCGATTGAGGGCGATGTAATTGGTGGTGGTGAAGATTTCGTCGCGCTCGGAGTAGCGGGGGATGTCGAGGATGCCGAAGGGGGTGATCCGGTAGAGCGCGAAGCCGCGTTCGGAAAAGAAGGTCCAGAAGTCGCGGAAGAAGGTCCGGGTGTCGATGTTGCAGCCGCCGAATTCGAACTGGATCGCGCGGCAGTGGTCGATGGCCGCGCCGGCCCCGTGCAGGGCGGCCAGCTCATGCCCTTCGATATCCAGTTTCAGGATGTCGATCCGGGCCCGGTCGAGCCGATCCTGCCAGAAGTCCTCGAAGCGGGTGGTTTCGACCTCTTCGGTGATGTCGAAGTCGAGGTTGAAGTGATCGAGATTGCGTTGCGACAGGCTGGCAAGCCCCGAGCCGGGCGCGTCCGAATGCAGCGTGGCCCGTCCGGCGGTATCGGAGAGTGCCTGCGGCCAGATCGAGACGCGGGTCTCGTCGGCGAAGCGTTCCTTCAGCCGGGCGATGTTGGTCGCCGCGGGCTCGAAGGTGTGGATCCGGGCCTGCGGGCAGCTGCGCAGCAGCGCGGCGGTGTATTCGCCGACATTGCCGCCGACATCCACGCACAGGCGGATGTCGGCGGTTCCGTTCAGGAGGCGGATGATGGCGTTCAGCTCGGCCGCGATGGAGCGCGTCCCGTAGCCCTTGCCGAGGCCGCGCAGGATCTGCTTTTCGAGGAATTTCAGCGCGGCGCCGGCGAGGGGAGTCATCGGGGGGGTCCTTCGGGTCGTTCAGCTGGTCTTGCCCGGGCGGCCCGGCCTGTTTGCCCCGCTCCGGCCGATCACGTCAATGCTGTAGTGGCGCGGGATGCCGGCGGTGATCCGGGCCCAGCGGGAGTTTCGCGTGCGCAGCTGGTGGGCGATGAAGGCCTTGCGGTCGCGGAAGGTTTCGCGCACCTGCCAGCGCCCCTTTACCTTCGGGTCGGGGATCACCCGGAAGGACAGGCAGCCCGGTTCGGCGCGGGTTCGCCGGATGTGATCGGGCAGGGCGGCGGCGACCGCCGCGCGCCGGTGGGGTGGCACGTCGATATGGCCGGACAGGCGGATCATGCGCGGCGTTGGCGACGGAGGGGGGCTGCCTGCCCCCCTCGGCCCTGGCGGGCCTCACCCCCCGGGAGCATTTCCGGCCGGAGGAAGGGGCGGGCAGTCATTCCCATTCGATCGTCCCCGGCGGTTTCGAGGTGATGTCGTAGGTGACGCGGTTGATGCCCTGGACCTCGTTGATGATGCGGGTTGCGGTTTCGCCCAGGAATTCGTGGGAAAAGGGGTAGTAGTCGGCGGTCATGCCGTCCACGGAGGTCACCGCGCGCAGGGCGCAGGCGTAGTCGTAGGTACGCCCGTCGCCCATGACGCCCACCGTCTTCACCGGCAGGATGGCCACGAAGGCCTGCCAGATTTCATCGTAGAGCCCGTGCCTGCGAATCTGGTCGATGAAGATCGCGTCGGCGCGGCGCAGGATCTCCAGCTTCTCTCGGGTGATTTCGCCGGGGCAGCGGATGGCCAGCCCCGGACCGGGGAAGGGGTGACGCCTGATGAAGCTTTCGGGCAGGCCCAGTTCGCGCCCCAGCGCGCGCACCTCGTCCTTGAACAGCTCGCGCAGGGGTTCCACCAGCTTCAGCCCCATCTTTTCGGGCAGGCCGCCCACGTTGTGGTGGGACTTGATGGTGACCGAGGGACCGCCCGAGAACGAGACGCTTTCGATCACGTCGGGGTAGAGCGTGCCCTGAGCGAGGAATTCGGCGCCCTCGATGTCGCCCGCGTATTTCTGGAACACGTCGATGAACAGCCGGCCGATAATCTTCCGCTTGGTTTCGGGGTCGCTGACGCCTTCGAGTTCGCCGAGGAAGCGTTCGCTTTCGTCGGCGGCGATCAGCGGGATGTTGTAGTGGTCGCGGAACATGGTCACCACTTCCTCGGCCTCGCCTTGGCGCAGAAGCCCGTGATCGACGAAGACGCAGGTGAGCTGATCGCCGATGGCTTCGTGGATGAGCACCGCGGCGACCGAGGAATCGACGCCTCCCGAGAGCCCGCAGATCACCCGCTTGTCGCCCACCTGTTCGCGGATCTTGCGGATGGCCTCCTGCCGGTAGGCGCCCATGGTCCAGTCGCCGGCAAACCCGGCAATGCGGGTGAAGTTTTCCAGCAGTTTCCTGCCGCCGGGGGTGTGGTGCACCTCGGGGTGGAACTGCACGGCGTAGAAGTGGCGCGCGGGGTCGGCGGTGATGGCGAAGGGCGCGCCCGGCGAGGTGCCGAAGACGCGAAAGCCCGGCGCGATGGACGAGACGTGGTCGCCGTGGCTCATCCACACCTGTTCGCGTCCCTGCCCGAACCAGCCTTCGAGCAGGTCGAGGGGTTCACCGGTCGGGGTGACCCATGCCCGGCCGAACTCGGCCGTGCCGTGGCCTCGCTCGACCCGGCCGCCCAGCATCTGCATCATCACCTGCTGGCCATAGCAGATGCCCAGCACCGGAACCCCGAGTTCGAAGACGGCGGCGGGCGGGCGGGGTGCGCCCTCGTCGGTCACCGAGGCCGGCCCCCCCGACAGGATCACCGCCTGCGGAGCGAAGTCGCGCAGGAAACGCTCGGTGACCTTCTGGTAGGGGTGGATTTCGCAATAGACGTTCAGTTCGCGTGCCCGCCGCGCGATCAGCTGCGTGACCTGGCTGCCGAAGTCGATGATGAGAAGGCGTTGATGATGGGTCATGGCCGGGCTGATACAGGCGCCCGGCCGGTCGCGCAAGGGCCGCCCGCGCGCGAATCGGTGGCGCGGGCGGCCCGTGTTTTCACGATGGTTCTACCACTTGTAGGACAGTCCCACCGACAGCTCGTTCTGGTCCATCCGCAGCGACACCGGCTGGCCGAAACCCGGCGTCAGGTTGTTGCCGCTGACGGTGTTGTTGAACACATGGGTGAAGGCCCCCGTCAGCTCCATCTTGTCGCTGATCTGATAGCTTGCCCCGATCGAGGCGTGCAGCTTGGGCGTGGCCGGTGCGAGGACGTTGAACAGGACCTCGTTGGTGCTCTTGAGGAAGTCGGAGGCGTAGGACAGGCCGCCGCGAAGCGTGAGCCTGGGGCTGGCGCGGTAGATGCCGGCGATGCGGAACACGTTCATGTCGGTCCAGCCGAAGCCGGGGCCGTTGGCTGCGCCCAGCGGGGTGCCCAGTATCGCGTTGCTGTTGGCGATCGAGGCGACGTCGCCGTAGAAGATGCGCTGATATTCGGCGGTCACCGTCAGGGCCGGGTTGGAGGCCGGCGTATAGGCCGCGCCGACCGTCGCCGTGGCGGGGATGTCGAAGCCGCCCTGTTCGGCGTAAAGGCCGGCATAGCGGTCGAACTTGCCCATGCTCATCTTGGTCCGATAGGAGGCGCCGATCGTCCATTCCGAGGTGGGACGCCAAGCCAGACCCAGATTGACCCCGAAGCCGGTGGACCAGTCATCGCCCTGGTTGGTCACGCGCGCGGGGTTGGACGAGAAGCCGGCGAAGGCCTCCAGCCCGGTGGCCGAGAACCGCTGCACCGCGAAGGTCGGCGCGATGCCGAGCGAGAGCGATTCGCTGACGTCGAAGGAATAGTTGACGGCGATGAACAGCTGTTCGAGGTTGACGCCGAGCGGCACCGATCCGGCTCCGAGGCCGGCGAAGGGGTTGGCGCCGTATTCGGTGTTCATGCCGCCATTGCCGAAGATGGAAACCCCGATGGTGCTGTTGTCTTTCAGCTGCCAGTTGGCGCCGACGCAGGGGATCAGAAAGAGGCTGTTACGGCTCTTGTAGGTGCCGGGGGTCAGCGGGGCCGCGCCGCCGATGGTAAAGCTGCGGTCGGGCGAGAAGAAGGTCAGGCAGGCATCCGCCCGGTTGCCGACCTCGGTCCCCATGGCCGGGTTTTGCGCAAGTCCCAGCGTGCCGTTGTTCACGGCCACCCCGGATCCGGCCATCGCCTTGGATTCGTTGCCGTACCCGTTCGAGAAATAGCCGTTGGTGGCGGCCGCCGGCCCTGCCAGGATGGCGGTTCCGACAGTTGCCGCAGCCAGTAGTGCAAGATGGCTGCTCTTGTTCGGTGTCTTCATTTTTCCTCCCTGGGGCCACGCCATCCGCGTGGACGTTGCGCCCCCTTCCTTTCAGACGCATTGTGTTCGCCCCGGGCGCGGCCTCCTCCGTTTCAACAGCGCGCGGGGTGTTTCAGGCATAGCAAGATCGAGATATCTTGTCAGTAATATATGTGAGAAAGCCTATGTCTTAAGGGATGGCGATGTGTCCTGGAGGCGACGCAACCGCTGCGCGGCGGCGCCTGCGCATGTCGCTTTTCCCTCTCAACCGCCGGTTTGCGCCTTCGGCGCGGGAAGGGGATACGGTATCTATCCGGGGCATGTGGACCCAACTGGACGGGACGGAATACGATGGCGGAAGCAACCACGAGGCGTCGCGCGCGCGGCAAGGGCAGGGGTGGCGGCGGTACGGCCCGGCGGGCCGAACGCATGGCGGTCCGGATCGAGACCGCGAAGTACATCGAGCGCAACATCCCCAACCTCGAGATCCTGAACGACGAGGCGCTTGAAATCATCGAGGCCAATGCCGAAACCGTGCTGGCCGAGATCGGCGTGAACTTCGTCAACAACCCCGGCGCGATCGCGCGCTGGCGCGATGCCGGCGCCGAGATCGAAGGCGAACGGGTGCGCATTCCCCGTGGTCTGGCACGCAAGCTGTGCGCCACCGCCCCGTCCAGCTTCACCCAGCACGCGCGCAACCCCGAACGCAGCGTGGTCATCGGCGGGCGCAACCTGGTGCTGGCGCCGGTCTATGGCCCGCCCTTCGTGCGCGACATGGAAGGCGGCCGCCGCTATGCCACCATGGAGGATTTCCGCAATTTCGTGCGACTGGGCTACATGTCGAAATGGCTGCACCATTCCGGCGGCACCCTGTGCGAACCCACCGACGTGGCCGTCAACAAGCGTCACCTGGACATGCTGCTGGCGCACATGACGCTGAGCGACAAGCCCTTCATGGGCTCGGTCACCGATCCGGCCCGGGCACGGGATTCGATCGAGATGTGCGAGATCCTGTTCGGCAAGGAGTTCGTGCAGAACAACACGGTGATGACCTCGCTGACCAACATCAACTCGCCGATGACCTTCGACGACGTGATGATGGGCGCGCTGGAAGTCTATGCGAGCAACAACCAGGCCTGCATCGTTTCGCCCTTCATCGTCGGCGGTGCCATGGCGCCGGTCAGCGTGGCCGGAACGCTCACGCAGGTTCTGGCCGAGGTGATGGCCGGCATCGCCTATTCCCAGCTGATCCGCCCCGGGGCGCCGGTCATCTTCGGGGCGTTCGTGACCTCGATCGACATGAATTCGGGGGCCCCGACCTTCGGCACGCCCGAGGCCGCGCAGATCACCTATGGCGCCGGCCAGCTGGCGCGGCGCCTCGGTCTGCCCTTCCGGTCGTCGGGGGCCTTTACCGGCTCCAAGCTGCCCGATGCCCAGGCCGCCTATGAAAGCGCCAACAGTCTGAACGTGGGGCTTCTGTCGGGGGTGAACTTCATGCTGCACGCCTGCGGCTGGCTGGAGGGCGGGCTGGTGGCCTCGTTCGAGAAATTCGTGATGGACGCTGATCAGCTCGGCATCCTGCACAAGATGGCCCGGGGCGTTGCCATGGACGGCGAATCACAGGCCATGGACGCCATTGCCGAGGTGGGGCCGGGCGGGCACTACCTGGGCTGCGCCCACACCCAGGCCCATTTCCGGGACGCCTTCTGGCGGTCGGATCTTCTCGACTACAAGCCCTTCGAGACATGGGAAGAGGAGGGCGCCCGCGACACCCAGACCCTGGCGGCCGAGCGGGTCCGGCAGCTTCTGGCCACGTACCGGCAGCCGGCGCTGGACCAGGGCGTGGCCGAGGCGCTGGAGGCCTATGTGGCGAAGAAGAAGGAGTCGATGCCCGACGCCTTCACATAGGGTCCGGCGCGTCCCCGGCGCGGGTGGTCCTGAGCAGCTGTGCCTCACCCATCATGGCAATCAGGAGATCGAGGTGACGCGGGAGCGAATATCCCGCGTCGCCCGTCCGCCGCCTTTCATCCATTTCCCGTTCCTTCTCGATCAGGCGGATCAGCGCCTCGGCCGGCCGCGGAATCGCGCCATAGCCCAGAAGCCGCTGCAGGTGCCGTTCGCGGTTGTAGTCCTGCGCGCCGATCCGCGCGGTTCGGATCAGAAGCCGCGGGCGGCGAAGGCTGGCAAGCATGGTCAGCGGGTCGAGCATGGCGTTTCCCCTTCGATTCGGTTGTCGTGCCCGGGGATATTGCACACGCAATCAGGGTGTTGCCGTCCAGTAGTTCGCCGTACGATAGATTTACCAGTGTTTATCATTTCGAAACAATCTTTTGTTACGCGGTAAATTCTTAAGATTCTCGTAACCAATACATCCATAGGTTGCGACGAGTTCTGGGGATAGCCGTCGGACAATCGGATCAGCCATTGTGCCATGAGGACATTGACGGGATGCATCAGGGGATTGTGACGGGACTGCCGGACTGGGTGCCTGCAGAGGCGCGGCGCTATCTTGCCCATACCGAAGCCGGGCAGGGGATCCGGGAACTGGCGCGGCAGGAGGGATGCCACGCCTCGACCGTGCTGCGGCAGATCCGGCGGGTGGAAACCCGGCGCGACGACCCGCTTGTCGATGCGGCGCTATCGTCGCTTGCGGCGACGCATTTCGTGCGGCGTCGCGATGACGGTACGGCGGTGGATGACGGGGCGGGCGAGGGGCTGCGCGATCCGTTCCCGGATGACGGGATGGAAACCGAAGCGGCCCGGATTCTGCACCGCCTGAGCGAGAGCGGCGCGGTTCTTGCGGTGGCCGAAGGGATGGAGAAGGCGGTCGTGGTCCGCGACGACGGGGCGGGAGATGCCGCCCGGACGGCGGTGGTGGATGCCGGCGTCGCGCAGGCGCTGGCGCTGAACGAATGGATCCATTGCGAGCGGCCGGGGCGCATCAGCCGTTATCGCATCACCGCCGGAGGGCGTGCGGCGCTGGGCCGGTTGCTGGCCCGGGCCGAGAACCGCGCCAGCAGGGGGCAGGAGGCCAACCTTGCGGGCGCCGTCGCGAAGGACGGGGCGCGGTGTCGTCCGGCGGGACGGCAGGCCCGTCGGCGCGGGGTGCGGTACGGCCTGCCCGAAAGCCCGTTGACGCTGTTGTCCCGGCGGCGGGACCGGGACGGGCGCCCGTTTCTGAGCGGGGATCTCGTCGCCGCGGGCGAACGTCTGCGCGAGGATTTCGAACTGGCCCGGACGGGGACCGGTCGCGGGCAGGAGGCCGCGCGGGAGCGGGTATCGCGGGCGCTGGCCGAGCTCGGGCCGGGGCTGGGGGATGTCGCCCTGCGGTGCTGCTGTCATCTGGAGGGGCTGGAAACGGCCGAAAGGCGGATGGGCTGGTCGGCGCGATCGGGGAAGATCGTGCTGCGCATCGCCCTGCAGCGGCTCAGACGGCATTACGACGAACAGGCTCAGGCCGACCGCCTGATCGGATAGTGCGGCCAACCGGCGCGCCTGCGGCGCACACCGGACGGTTTGCGCCACGGTTCGCGCCCGCGCGGGATGCGCGGGCGCGATGCCTCCGGCGGGAGTATTTCGGGCGAGATGAAGGGCGCGTTGTCGCGGCCCTGTCGCCGGTCAGGCGTTCTTGCGCAGGTATTCGAGGAGGTTTTCGGGCGAGGATTCGCCGTAGGGGTCGGCGCCGTGGTTGTCTTCGCGGCCCGGCTCTTCGAACCAGGCTTCGACCACGCCGTCATTGACGATGGCCGCGTAGCGCCAGGACCGGTAGCCGAAGCCGAGATTGTCCTTGTCCACCAGCATGCCCATCAGGCGCGTGAAGATGCCCGAGCCGTCCGGGATCACCTTGACGTGTTCCAGATTCTGGCTGCGCGCCCACGCGTTCATCACGAAGCTGTCGTTGACCGACATGCAGTAGATTTCCTCGATACCCAGCTTGCGGAACTCTTCGGCGTTCTTCTCGTAGCCCGGAAGCTGGTAGGTGGAGCAGGTCGGCGTGAAGGCGCCGGGCAGCGAGAACAGGATCACGCGCTTGCCGGCGAAGTAGTCGGCGGTGGTCATGTCCTGCCAGCGGTAGGGGTTGTCCCCGCCGATGCTCTCGTCGCGGACGCGGGTGTGGAAGGTGACGTCGGGCAGTTTGACTCCGGCTTTCATCGCAGGCTCCTCTTGAGTTTGAAAACTTGGGGAAGGACTTAAAACGATTCTAAACTTGGATCAACGCCTGAAATCCCGTGGCGCGGCTTCGACATGATCGCATGGCTGCCATGCGCGGCGGGTGGTGCATTTCCGCGCGGCCCGTGCTAAGGGGCGTCGGACCGTTTCCGTCAGAGGATTTCCGCCGTGCGCGACCTGAAGATCCCCGAGCAGCGCCACCCCGAAAAGGCGCATCGCCCAGACAATGCGCAACCGAAAAAGCCGGGCTGGATCAGGGTTCGCGCCCCCGGTGGCAAGGTATATGCCGAAACCCGGCGGATCATGCGCGAGGGCGGGCTGGTGACGGTCTGCGAAGAGGCCGGTTGCCCGAATGTGGGCGAATGCTGGTCGCAGCGCCACGCCACCATGATGATCATGGGCGAGATCTGCACCCGCGGCTGCACCTTCTGCAACATCGCCACCGGCCGGCCCGAGGCGCTGGACGCGTTCGAGCCGGCCCGTGTCGCCCAGGCGGTCGAACGGCTGGGGCTCAAGCACGTGGTCATCACCAGCGTCGATCGCGACGACCTGGAAGACGGAGGGGCGGAGCATTTTGCCCGCACCATCCGCGCGGTGCGTCACCGCTCGCCCGGAACGACCATCGAGATTCTCACGCCCGACTTCCTGAAATGCGATCCGTCGGTTCTCGAGGTAGTGGTCGAAGCGCGCCCCGACGTGTTCAACCACAATCTCGAAACCGTCCCCGGCCTCTATCCGCAGGTGCGCCCGGGTGCACGGTATTTCCATTCGCTGCGCCTGTTGCAACGGGTGAAGGAGCTGGACCCCGCGATCTTCACCAAATCGGGGATCATGGTCGGCCTTGGCGAAACCCGTCAGCAGGTCTTGCAGG
>JALTNO010000395.1 GCA_027000645.1 Paracoccaceae bacterium
TGGACCGACGGCGCCTGCTCGGGCAATCCCGGCCCCGGAGGCTGGGGCGTGCTGCTGCGGGCGATGGACGGCGAGCGCGTGCTGAAGGAACGCGAACTCAAGGGCGGCGAGCCGCAAACCACCAACAACCGGATGGAACTGCTGGCCGCGATCAACGCGCTCGAAGCGCTGGACCGGCCCTCCGAAATCACCATCACCACCGACAGCGCCTATGTGAAGAACGGCATCACCTCATGGCTGCACGGCTGGAAAAGGAACGGCTGGAAAACCGCCGCGAAAAAGCCGGTCAAGAACGCCGAGCTGTGGCAACGGCTCGACGCCGCGCAATCCCGCCACAAGGTCCACTGGAAATGGATCAAGGGCCATGCCGGCCACCCGGAAAACGAACGTGCCGACGAGTTGGCCCGCGAGGGCATGAAACCCTACAAACGCAGGCGCGCAACCGGCTGATCCCCCTTCCTCCTGCCCGAAATGCTCCCGGGGGAGCCGCCCGTCAGGGCGGCGGGGGCAGCGCCCCCACGAGATCCGTGCGCGATCCCCCTATCGCCGCCTGCCGTATTTCTGCCACAGCCAGATCACCAGCATCGCCCCCAGGACCGCGCCGACAAAACCCGACAGCATCCCCATCACCGACAGCAGCAGCCGCAACACCAGCCCACCCAGCAACGCCCCCACGATACCGATGAACATGGTGGTGGGTATGTCCGCCTCGATCTTCATCAGCCGCGTGGCAAGAAAACCGGCCGCCGCCCCGATGATGACAAGAGCAACCACATTGACCATGGCGCGAACCTCACTTCCTCCAATGCGTCGGAACGACCACCAGGGCGCCCACCGACGAGATGATCGCGTCCAGCCCCGGTGAGCCGAAACCGATCCCGAACATGATCCTGACGAAATAGAACAGGAATGCACCGCCCACGCAGATGATGATGGAAGGGACGATGCCATTGCGCGTGAACCCGCTCCTCTCGGACAGGTAGCCGACGATCCCGGCAATCACCACCGTGCCCATCAGGGTCAGGAACATGGGCACCCCTCCCCGCCAAGCCGCGCACCCCGCGCCACCGGCCAGCCGCGCAGGAAGGCCGCCGCCTCCTGCGCCCCCCTGCCTGCCCTCTGCAGGCGGGTGATCCGCACCGCGCCGGACCCGCAGGCCACCTTCAGCCGGTCATCCAGAACCTCGCCCGGCACGCCTTCGCCCGGCTCCTGACGCGAGCCCAGAAGCTTGACCCGCTCGCCCGCGATCTCGGTCCACGCCCCGGGAAAGGGCGACAGAGCGCGGATCAGACGGTCAACCTCGACCGCGGGGCGCGTCCAGTCCACCCGCGCCTCGGACTTGTCGATCTTGGCCGCGTAGGTAACGCCCTCTTCGGGTTGCGGCCGGGGAGTCAGCCGGTCCAGCCGCGCCAGAGCCTCGACGATCAGCTCGGCCCCCATCACCGACAGCCGGTCGTGCAGCTCTCCGGCGGTTTCCTCGGCCCCGATCGGCGTGGAGCGGCACAACAGCACCGGCCCGGTATCCAGCCCCGCCTCCATCTGCATGATGCACACGCCGGTTTCCCGGTCGCCGGCCATGATCGCGCGCTGGATCGGCGCCGCGCCGCGCCAGCGCGGCAGCAGGCTGGCATGGATGTTCAGGCACCCCCGTTCCGGCGCATCCAGAACCGCCTGCGGCAGGATCAGCCCGTAGGCCACCACCACCGCCACATCGGCCCCGAGCGCGGCAAGCTCCGCCTGCACCTCCACCGGTTTCAGGGAGACAGGGTGCCGGACCGTCAGCCCCAGCGCCTCGGCCCGTTTGTGCACCGGCGAGGGGCGCTCCTTCTTTCCCCGCCCGGCCGGCCGGGGCGGCTGACAATAGACCGCAGCAATGTCGTGCCCTGCCGCCACCAGCGCATCGAGCACCGGCACCGAGAAGTCGGGCGTTCCCATGAAGATCACGCGCATCGCTTCGCCCTCCGGCTTCGGCGGCGCCCGCACCCGCGACGCGCCGCCATGTGTTCAGCCCCGCCCGGCCAGCTTGCGGGCCTTGCGCAGCAGCATGTCGCGCTTCACCCGCCCCAGCCGGTCGAAATACATCTTTCCGTTCAGATGGTCGATCTGATGCTGCACGCTGGTCGCCCACAGCCCGACGAGATCGCGCTCGACCGTGGCGCCGCTTTCATCCAGCCAGCGCACCGTCACCGCGCGGGGGCGCTCGATCACCGCCGAGACGCCGGGAAGGTTCGGGCTGGCCTCCTCATGGGCGCGCAACTCGATGCTGGCATGCACGATCTCGGGGTTGGCCATGCGCAGCGCGCGGCCCCGCTCGGTCGAGGCATCCACCACCGCCAGCCGCAGCCCCACCCCGATCTGCGGCGCGGCAAGGCCGACGCCGGGCATCGCCTCCATCGTGTCGATCATGTCCTCCCAGATGCGGCGGATGTCGTCGGTGATCGCCGCCACCGGGTCCGCACGCATCCGCAGGCGCCGGTCGGGCCAGCGCAGGCAGCGCCGCACCGTCATGCCGCACCCCGGGCAAGATAGGCCCCTTCCAGCCGGGCCCGCAGCGCCGCGTCGATCCGGTCGAAGATCACCACCCCGTCGAGATGGTCGATCTCGTGCTGGATGCAGCGGGCCTCGAAACCGTCGAAATCGGCCATGTGAATGTCGCCGTCGGGCGCGGTCCACTGCACCGTCACCGCCTTGTGCCGCGTCACCGGCACCGGGACTCCGGGGATGGACAGGCAGCCCTCCTCGCCCGTGACCGGCACCCGCTCGGCCGCGATGACCACCGGATTGATCATCGCCAGCGGCGCGGGCTCGCCGTCCTTCCAGCCGCAATCCATGACGAAGACCCGCTTCATCACCCCGATCTGCGGCGCCGCCAGACCCCGCCCCTGCGCCGCATACATGGTGTCGAACAGGTCCGCGACCAGCCCCTCGGGCAATTCGTCGCCCGCCGGCGCACAGGGCTGCGACAGGCGCGGATCGGGCCAGCGCAGGACCGGGCAGACGCTCACGCCGAGGCCCTTGCCCGCTCGCGCTTGAGCTTGACCATCTTGCGGGTGATCATCTGCCGCCTGAGCGGTTTCAGGTAGTCGATGAACAGCTTGCCGTCGAGGTGGTCGATCTCGTGCTGCACGCAGGTGGCCCAGAGCCCCGTGAACACCTCGCGCTGCGGATTGCCGTCGCGATCGATCCATTCCACCTCGACCTCGGCCGGGCGGGTCACCTCGGCATACTGGTCGGGAATCGACAGGCAGCCTTCCTCGTAGGTGCTGGTTTCGTCGGATGCGGCCAGGATCTCGGGGTTGAACATCGCCAGCGGACGCGGGGCGGCGCCTTCCTCCTTCACGCAGTCGAGCACGATCAGGCGGCTGAGCACCCCCACCTGCGGCGCGGCCAGCCCGATGCCCGGCGCGTCATACATGGTCTCCAGCATGTCGTCGGCCAGCCGGCGCAGATCGTCGGACAGGTCGGGCACCGGGGCGCAGACCTTCTTCAGCCGGGGATCGGGATGGATCAGGATGTTTCGCTTCATGCCACGGGATGTAGGCGAAAGCTGCGCCCATCGCAACGGTATCGGCTCCGGCGACGGCAGGCTTTGCCCCCCTTGCGCCTGCCGACAATCCCGCTAGCCTGCCGCGCGATCGGCAGGAGAGACCACATGAGCTTCGATTTCGACGAGATCATCGAACGCCGCGGCACCGGTTCCTCGAAATGGGACCGGATGGAGAAGATCTATGGCGTGCCCGCGGATACAGGATTGCCCATGTGGGTGGCCGATACCGACTTCCGCGCGCCCCCGGTGGTGCTGGAGCGGCTGCGGGAACTGACCGACCACGGCATCTTCGGTTACGTGAATGTCGAGGCCGAATACCGCGCCGCCATCGGGTGGTGGATGCAGACCCGCCATGGCTGGCGCGTCGCGCCGGAGTGGATCTTCACCACCACCGGGCTGGTGAACGGGGTGGGCATGTGCCTTGACGTCTTCACCGCACCCGGAGACGGCGTGGTGCTGTTCACCCCGGTCTACCACGCCTTCGCCCGGGTGATCCGCGCTGCCGGGCGGCGCGTGGCGGAATGCCCGATGCCGGTCGAGAACGGCAGATACGTCATGGATTTCGACCGCTGGGACAGCCTTCTGGACGGGTCCGAGCGCATGGTGATTCTGTGTTCGCCGCACAATCCCGGCGGCCGCGTCTGGACCGCCGAAGAGCTGCGCGGCGTGGCCGATTTCGCCCGCCGGCACGACCTGGTCCTGATCTCGGACGAAATCCACCACGACATCGTCTATCCGGGCCATGCCCATATCCCGATGCCCCTGGCCGACCCGTCGGTGCAGGACCGGCTGATCATGCTGACCGCGCCCTCCAAGACCTTCAACGTCGCCGGGCTGCACACCGGCAATGTCATCATTCCCGACGCCGCGCTGCGCGCCCGCTTTGCCGCCCGGATGGAGGCGCTGAGCGTCGCGCCCAACTCGGTCGGGCAGTTCGTGGCCTCCGCCGCCTATTCCCCCGAAGGGGCCCGGTGGGTCGATGCGCTGGTGACCTATCTGGACGGCAACCGGCGGCTGTTCGACGCCGCCATTGCCGAAATTCCGGGCCTGACCTCGATGCCGCTGGAATCGACCTTTCTTGCCTGGGTGGACTTTTCCGGCACCGGCATGACGCGCGAGGAATTCACGACCCGGGTCGAACGCGACGCCCGGATCGCCGCGAATCACGGCCCCAGCTTCGGCACCGGGGGCGAGAGCTTCCTGCGGTTCAACTTCGGCACCCAGAGGGCGCGCGTGCAGGAGGCCTGCGAAAGGCTGAAGTCCGCCTTCGCCGATCTCCAGTAGGCAGGGAAAGGCCGCGCCCCGTCAGCGCCCGATCAGGGCCACCGGCGCGCCAGGGTCACGATAGAAATCGGCCGGGGCATGATCGGCGGCAATGGTGCTGCGCTTGAACTCGAACAGCACCTCGCCGCCCTCTTCGCCCGCGGCGACGATCAGGCACTGGCAGAGATGCACCTCGCCGTCATAAAGATCGACCAGACCGCGCAGATGCCCGGCCGTCTCCGCCTCGACCGAGAAACCGTCGCGCCACAGCCGCAGGACCGGGTGGAACGCGCCATCGGCCAGCACGCGCAGCCGGCTGACCTTCCTGAGCCCCTTGAGGCGCGCGGCCTCCAGCGCGGCGCGCACCTCGTCCGAAACATATGTGGACATGACGAAACCCTCGATACCCCAGCAGCCCCTTCAGCCTGTCGCAGAGCGGCACTCCGAAGCAACGCAATTATCGCAAACAAATCGCAACATGGGCGCAACAAACTGACCGAGGTGCCAAAATGCCACGCCGGGCCGGGCCCTGCCTGTGCATCAGCGCAGGATGCCCGCGCGTCCGGGCATGTGGTGTGCCCCGTCCCGGCCGGCTAGGATCTGACGGCACTGCGGGAAGGGAACACCATGGGCAGAATGATCGACGGGATCTGGTATGGCGATGAGCGCCCCGACACCGACGCCAGCGGAAAATTCCGGCGCAGGGACTCGCATTTCCGCAACTGGATCACGCCGGATGGCCGCGCCGGACCGACGGGATCGGACGGTTTCGCGGCCGAGTCCGGGCGTTATCACCTGTATGTCAGCCTTGCCTGCCCCTGGGCGCACCGCACGCTGATCTTCCGCGTTCTCAAGGGCTTGCAGGAACACATCTCGGTTTCGGTCGTGCATCCGGACATGCTGGACGACGGGTGGACCTTCGCGACCGATTTCGATGGCGCAACCGGCGACGCCCTGTTCGGCAGCCGCTTTCTGCGCGACATCTACACCCGCGCCGATCCCCGCTATACCGGCCGCGTGACCGTTCCGGTGCTGTGGGACAGGAAGACCGGCACCATCGTTTCGAATGAAAGCTCCGAAATCATCCGAATGTTCAATTCGGCCTTTGACGGCATCACCGGCAACACCGACGACTACTGGCCCCGGGATCTTCGCGACAAGATCGAAGAGGTGAATCGCCGGATATACGAAACCGTCAACAATGGCGTCTACAAATGCGGATTTTCCACGAGTCAGAAAGCATATGACGCCGCGATCGGTCCGCTTTTCGAATCGCTCGACTGGCTGGAGAGCCACCTCTCGGTCAATCGCTACCTTCTGGGGGAGCGCCTGACCGAAGCCGACTGGCGCCTGTTTCCGACGCTTGTCCGCTTCGATCCGGTCTATGCCATACACTTCAAGTGCAGCCGCCGCAGGATCGTCGACTATCCGAACCTCTGGGCCTGGACGCGCGAACTCTACCAGTGGCCGGGCGTGGCCGGGACGGTCAATCTCGACCACATCGTGCGCCACTATTACTTCAGCCACGCCAGCATCAACCCGCACCGGATCGTGCCGTCGGTACCCCGGCCCGATCTGCTGCCCCCCCACGGGCGCGGCTAGCGCGGCGCGGCGTAGTGTTCGACCATGGCGGCGAGGTCCTCGGGCGGGGTTCCGGCCGGAACATAGGCGCAGGCGTTCTGGCTGTGGGCAAAGATCGACCCGTCCGAGAAGAAGCTCGTGTTGGTAACGAAGATGACCCGCGCCTCGGGCCGGCGGTAGCTGGCGAAATCGGACACCGCCAGCGCACTGCCATGTTCGAGGACGAGGTCGAGCACGATGATGTCGAAGGCCGCCCCGTAGAGCGCGAGAATCGCCGCTTCCTGTCCGTGGACCAGCGTCACCTCGGCCCCCTGGCGCTCCAGGTGGCGTTGCCACAGGCTGCCAAGCTCCGGGTTGCTTTCGACGATGAGAACCTTCATCCGATTCTCCGTGCGTTCTGACGGGCACACGATTTGCTCCTCCCCCGTCCGGTCTTGTGCCCAATACCCTAACAAATGCTTAATTGCGTCCGTTCTCCGGCGGAATGACGGGAGGTGACTTGAAACAAGGGCGGGAATCCGCTTGAAGCGGCCCCGTCCTTGTGAGGAACCCCATGCCCGCATCGCCCAGGCTTTCCCCTCTTCCGGCCCGCGACCATGGCGGAGGGCTGGATGACGCCATCGCCCGGTTCGGCGGCAGCCGGGCGGGCTGGATCGACCTGTCCACCGGCATCAATCCCGTGCCCTATCCCGTTTCGGGCTTCACCGATCAGGACTGGACCGCGCTGCCCGACCGTGCCGCGCAGGAATCCCTGATCCGCGCCGCCCGCGCCTTCTGGCAACCGCCCGAGGGCGCCGGGATCCTGCCCGCTCCGGGCGCCTCGGCGCTGATCGCGCGCCTTCCCGCGCTGGCCCCGCCCGGCCGCGTCCACATCACCGCCCCCACCTACAACGAACACGCCGCCGCCTTCGCCGCGCAGGGCTGGAGCGTGGTTTCCGCCCCACCCGCCGAGGCCCGCGTGCTGGTCCACCCCAACAATCCCGACGGCCGGCTGTGGAGCGAGGCCGATGCCGGCGCGGATCTGTGCATCATCGACGAAAGCTTCTGCGACGTGACGCCGGGGCGCAGCCTGATCCGGCTGGCGGCCCGACCCGGCTGCGTGGTGCTGAAAAGCTTTGGCAAGTTCTGGGGGCTGGCCGGGCTGCGGCTGGGCTTTGCCATCGCCGCTCCCGGCACGCTGGAGGCGCTGGCGGCGCTGCTGGGGCCCTGGGCGGTGTCCGGGCCGGCCTTGCGCATCGGCACGGCGGCGCTGAGCGATGTCGCCTGGGCCGAAGCCACCCGCGCCCGGCTGGCATCGGCCAGCGCCCGGCTGGACCGGATCATGCTGCGCGCCGGCGCCCGCGCGCTGGGTGGAACGACACTGTTTCGCCTGTACGAGGTTGACGACGCCCGGGCCTGGCAGGAGCGCCTTGCCCGCCGCCATGTCTGGAGCCGCATCTTCCCCTGGTCGCCCAGCCGGCTGAGGCTGGGCCTGCCCCCCGATCACGGCTGGGACCGGATCGAGGCGGCGCTGTGAACGGCGCTCTGCTCCTGGCCGCCGCGCTGGGGCTGGATGCGGCCCTGGGCGAGCCGAAATGGCTCTGGTCGCGGCTGCCGCACCCGGCGGTGGTGATGGGGCGCGCGGTGACCTGGCTTGACAGGCATCTCAACCGCGGCCCGGTCCGGCGCCTGAAGGGGGCGGTGGCGCTTGTCGCCCTGGTCCTGCCGGCCCTCGCGCTGGGCTGGGGACTTGAACGGCTGGGGCCGGCGGCGACCATACCCGCCGCCGCCATCCTGCTGGCCCAGCGGTCGCTGGTGGAACATGTCCGGGCGGTGAGCGCGGCGCTGCGCCGGTCGGTGGATGAGGGGCGGCGCATGGTGGCGCGGATCGTCAGCCGCGACTGCCGGCAGATGGACGAGACGCAGATCGCCCGCGCCGCCATCGAAAGCGCCGCCGAAAACCTGAGCGACGCCGTGGTGGCGCCGACGCTGTGGTTCCTCGTCGGGGGGCTCCCCGGCCTGCTGGCCTACAAGGCGGTCAATACGGCCGACAGCATGATCGGCTATCGCAACGAAAGATATGCCCGCTTCGGCTGGGCCGCCGCGCGGGCCGACGACGTGCTGAATTTTGTCCCCGCCCGGCTGACCGGGCTGCTGATCGCTGCCCTGACGGGGCGGTTGCGACACTGGCCCGCGATTGCCAGCGATGCGGCGCGCCACCGTTCGCCCAATGCCGGCTGGCCCGAGTCCGCCATGGCCCGTGCCCTTGGCGTGGCGCTGGCCGGCCCGCGCAGCTATGACGGGCGGGTGCGCGATCTGGCATGGGTCAACGAAAGCGCGCGCAAACGGATCGGCGCCGACGAGATCGACCGCGCGGTGACGATCCTGTGGCGGGTCTGGTTCGGCCTTCTCGTCCTTTCCGTTGCATCGGGGCTGCTGCTGTCGCTAGTCTGAAAGGAGTGGTTCAACGGTTTCAGGACGGTTCGTTCATGCGCCTTTTCATTCTCTGCATTGCCGCCGCGATTGCCGGCACGCCCGCCCTTTCCCAGCCGCAATGCGGCGGGGCGTTCCCCGAATTCCTGACCGGCCTGCAGGCCGAGGCAGTTGCCCGCGGCCACGACCCGGAGACGGTCAGGGCCTTCTTCCGCACCGCCCGTCGCGACCCCAAGGTGATCCGCGCCGACCGTGCCCAGGGGGTGTTCCAGAAACCCTTCATCGAATTTTCGCGGCGGCTGATCTCGAAAGACCGCCTTGAACGCGGCCGGCGCAACGCCCGCAAACATGCGGCCCTGTTCGACAGAATCGAATCCGAATACGGCGTCTCGCGCGGCGTTCTGCTGGCCTTCTGGGCGTTCGAGACCGATTACGGCGCCTTCCAGGGCAATTTCAACACCCTCAACGCGCTGGTCACGCTGGCCCATGACTGCCGCCGGCCGGGGCTGTTCCGGCCGCAGATCTTCGCCGCGCTGGAACTTTACGAAAGGGGCGATTTCGACCCGGCGACCACCACCGGCGCCTGGGCCGGCGAAATCGGCATGGTGCAGCTGCTGCCCCGCGACATCCTTGAAAACGGCGTGGACGGTGACGGCGACGGGCATGTGCGGCTGAAGGAATCGGCGGCGGACGCACTGATGTCGGGGGCGAAGGTGCTTGCCAGCCTGGGCTGGCGGAAGGGAGAGCCCTGGCTGCAGGAGATCACCGTTCCTGAAAACCTGGACTGGTCGCGCACCGGGCTGAACCACGCCATGACGGTCGCCCAGTGGCAGCAGCTGGGGGTGCGCGCCCGCAACGGCCGGCTGGGGCCGCAGGGGCTCGAGGCCTCGGTGATCCTGCCGCAGGGGCGGAAGGGGCCGGCATTCCTGGCCTATCCCAACTTCCGGGTCTATTTCGAATGGAACCGCAGTTTCGTCTACGTCCTGACCGCAGCCTATTTCGCCACCCGGCTTGAGGGCGCCCCGCCCTACCGCGCCGGCAACCCCGACCCGGCGCTGAACGCGGCGCAGATCAAGGCCCTGCAGCGCAAGCTCGTCGCGCGGGGCCATGACGTGGGCAACATCGACGGCATCATCGGGGCCAAGACCCGCGCGGCGGTGCAGGCCGAACAGATCCGCCTGGGCCTGCCGGCGGATGCCTGGCCCACCGCCGAACTTCTCGACCGGCTCTGAGCCGCCCGGCACTAGACCCGCCGCATCAGCCGGTGCGGCGGAAGGTCAGGTAGTGCGGGTTGCGCCCTTCGCGCAGGGCCTTCTGTTCATAGCGGGTGGAACTCCAGTCATCCCAGGGCCTGCGCCAGTCGGCCGGGCGCTCGGCCAGCCATTCGAAGCCCGCCCGGGGCACTTCCTCCAGCGTCTGGCGGACATAGTCGGGAATGTCCGTGGCCACGCGGAAGATGGC
>JALTNO010000396.1 GCA_027000645.1 Paracoccaceae bacterium
GGGCAGGGGTTTCGGGGGCAGGCTCCGGCGCCGGAAATCGCCGCCGAACCGGCGCCGGAGCCTGCCCCCGAAACCCCTGCCCCCGAAACCGTCGAACCCGCGCCCACGGCCGAGCAGGCCGCGCAGCCGGCGGCCGAAGAACCCGCGCCGGAAGCCGCTCGGGCCGAGATCACCGAGCCCGAAACCCTGGTGGCCGAACCGGTCGCGCCTCGGCCACGGCCGGCACCCGACAGCATCGCCGCCAAGCTGGCCCGCATCCGCGCGGTCGTGGCCCGCAACGAACAGACGGCGCAAGATGAAACCTATGACGAGGATTACACCGAGCCCGTCCCGGCCGGCGATTTCACGGCCATGGTGGCCGAGGACATGACGCGGGCGCTCGAGGCCGATGCCGAAGCCGCCGATGCCGAAGCCGCCGAGGACGAGGCCGAACCCGCAGTCCTCGAAACCGGAGAGGCCGCGCCGGAAACCGCCGAAGGCGAAGCCGCGGAAGAGATTCCTCCCGAAGAGGACATCACCGACGAATTCGAGGCCGCTCTTGCCGAAGCCGAGGCGCCGACCGCCCCGGAAGAGACGCTTGCCGCCGAAATCGAATCTCTTCCGCCGGTGACGGCCGCCGAAGACGCCGCTCCCGAACCGGCCGAAGAGATGGAGGAGCAGGAGCCGCAAGAGGTTGCGCTGGCGCCCGAGACCGCCGGGCCGCTTGGCGACGACACGGTCCTGAGCGAAGGCGAAGGCGAATCCCCGGCCGACGCCGCCCCGGAGCCGGGCGAGGAAGACAGCCTGTTCGGCGACCTGCAGCAGGATCTGCCCGAAGACGAGACCGGCGAGGACGCCGCCGGGGACGGCATGTCCAACATCCTTGCCGAAGACGGTGAGGAACATGAAGACGAAACCGGTACCGCCGAGGACGGAGAGAGCCGCGAAAGCATCGCCCACGTCCTGCGCATCAAGCGCAGCCGGATCGAAGCGGCCATCGAGGCGGGCGAACTGGAAGAAGTGACCGAAGACGCCGGGGAAGATGCCAGGCAGGAAGAGGCGACCGAAGAGAAGGGCGCCACCGAACCGGAGCCCGAGGCGGAACCGCAGCCCGGCCCCGAACAGCCCGCCGAAACCGCTGCGGCCCCGACCATCACCTCGCTTTCGCCCGAGGACGAAGCGGATCTCATGCGCGAACTGGCCGAGGTCGAAGCGTCGTTCATCGGCGAACAGACCGCACAACCGGAACAGCCGGTCGAACAGAAGGAACCGCGCGACACGTCCGCGCCGCTGCTTGCCGAAGACACCGACAGGGATGCCGCCCGCCTGCTCGACGAGGCGGACGAGAAGCTGAGCGATCCCGAGGCCGCCGCGCGGCACGAAACCTACGATCACATGCGCGCGGCCGTGGCCACGACCAGGGCCGAACGCATGGCCGGCGGCACCATGGGCACCTATGCCAGCGACGACCCCTATCGCGAGGATCTGGCAAGCGTGGTGCGACCACGCCGCCTCGAAGAGGAAGAAACCGCCCGCCCGCAGCGGCCTGCCCTCGGACGCCAGGCCCCGCTGCGCCTGGTGGCCGAGCAGAGGGTCGATACCGGCGCCGGCATCGCCGCCCGCGGGGCGATCCGCCCGCGCCGGGTATCGTCGCGCACGATTGCCGGAGACTCCGAGGGCACGGCGATTCTGGGCCGCGGCTTTGCCGAATATGCGGCACAGACGGGCGCGCGCGAGCTGACCGAACTGCTTGAAGCCGCTGCCGCCTATCTCACCTATGTCGAGGGGCGTGAACAGTTCTCGCGCCCGCAACTGATGTCGATGGTTCAGCAGGTCGCGACCGACCGGTTCAACCGCGAGGACGGCCTGCGTGCGTTCGGGCAACTGCTGCGCGACGGCAAGATCGAACGCCGCGGCGGCGGGCGCTTCTCGGTCTCGGGCGAGATCGGCTTCCGCCCGGACCAGCGCGCCACCGGCTGAGCCCGCATCGCGCGCCCATCCCCGACGACAACGGCGGCCCGGTGAACGGCCGCCGTTTTCATTTCTCCCTTCCGGTCTGCCGAGCCCGGATCAGTCCCGATCTTCGATCTCGTCCGGGTCCGCCTCCGGGTCGGCCTGCCCGACCCCGCGAAACACGAACTTGAACGGCGTGATCCACAGAAACCCCAGCACAACGTAGACGATCAGCTCCACCAGCAGCGGCGGACGGTCCAGCCAGTTCACGACGGTGATCGACGCCACGACATAAATCGGCAACCCGACAAGCAGGATCACCAGCGACCAGCGTCTGCGGGCTTTGTACGACAGTGCCATCAGTCTGCGAACGGATCGGTGACGAGGATGGTATCCTCGCGCTCGGGGCTGGTGGACAGAAGCGCCACGGGGCAGCCGATCAGCTCTTCGACCCGGCGCACATACTTGATCGCGTTGGCGGGCAGATCGGCCCAGCTGCGCGCGCCCTCGGTCGATTCCGACCAGCCGGGCATCTCCTCGTAGACGGGGCGGCAGCGCGCCTGGTGATCGGCCGCGGTGGGCAGGTGGTCGATACGTTCCCCGTCCAGTTCGTAGCCCACGCAGATCTTCAGCGTCTCGAAGCCGTCGAGAACGTCGAGCTTGGTCAGCGCGATGCCGTTGATGCCGGAAATGGCGCAGCTTTGCCGCACCAGAACCGCGTCGAACCAGCCGCAGCGGCGCTTGCGCCCGGTGGTGGTGCCGAATTCATGGCCGCGCTCGCCCAGCCGGCGGCCGTCTGCATCGTCCAGTTCGGTGGGAAACGGCCCCTCGCCCACCCGGGTGGTGTAGGACTTGACGATGCCGAGGACGAAGTCGATGGCCCCGGGACCGATGCCGGTGCCGGTGGCCGCCTGCCCGGCGATCACGTTCGACGAGGTGACGAAGGGATAGGTACCGAAATCGATATCCAGCAGCGCCCCCTGCGCACCCTCGAACAGGATGCGTTTGCCGGCGCGACGCTTTTCGTTCAGCACCTTCCACACGGGGGCAGCAAATTTCAGGATGTCCGGGGCAATTTCCCGCAGATCGGCAATCAGCGCCGCGCGGTCCACGGGTTCCAGCCCCAGCCCCGCACGCAGCGCGTTGTGGTGCACCAGCGCCCTGTCCACGCGCGCCTCCAGCGTCGCCGCATCGCCCAGGTCGGCGACCCGGATCACCCGCCGGCCAACCTTGTCCTCGTAGGCCGGGCCGATGCCGCGGCCGGTGGTGCCGATCTTGCCGACCGAGGCCTGCGCCTCGCGCGCCCGGTCCAGCTCTCCGTGGAAGGGCAGGATCAGCGGCGTGTTCTCGGCGATCATCAGGGTCTGCGGGGTGATCTCGACCCCCTGGGCGCGAAGCGTCGCGATCTCCTCCAGCAGGTGCCACGGATCCAGCACCACGCCGTTGCCGATGACCGACAGCTTGCCCCCGCGCACCACGCCCGAAGGCAGCGCGTGCAGCTTGTAGGTCACACCGTCGATGACCAGCGTATGGCCTGCATTGTGCCCGCCCTGGAAGCGCGCGATCACGTCGGCGCGTTCACTCAGCCAGTCAACGATCTTGCCCTTTCCCTCGTCGCCCCACTGGGCGCCGACAACGACGACATTGGCCATGTCCGGTCCTTCTTGCGGTTTGAAACACGAAACCCGCGCCCGTATAGCGATGCGCGGGCCACAGTGAAACCGCTAATTCGACGCGGGCCGCGCCCGCAACGCCGATCACGTTTGCGCGAGCCGGCCGGCAGACGGGTCACGCCCCCGAAATACCTGCCTGCGGGCCGGTTGACGCTGACATCGGGCCGGGTCAGTCTGACTTCATTGGATTTTTTTGCTCAGTGCAACAGGGAAGAGGATTTCTGAACATGTTCGACCGTCGCCGGTTCATGATCGCGGGAATTGCCTCCGCTTCGCTCGGGTTCGCCGGGCGCGCCATGGCACACAAGAAGGGCGAGCCCTACGTCCTGCCCGAAGAATACCAGCCCCGCGAAGTCAAGCTGAAGACGAAGCTTCCCCCCGGCGAGATACACGTCGATCCCAACCAGTTCGCGCTGTTCTGGACACTGCCCGACAACAGGGCGATCCGCTACACCGTCGGGATCGGCCGCGGCAACCTGTATCATGCCGGCGTGTTCCACGTGGGGCGCAAGGAAAAATGGCCGCGCTGGATCCCGACCAAGGACATGATGGAGCGCCAGCCCGAAGCCTACAAGGACTTCCTCGAAGGCGGCAGGTTCGAGAACGGCCAGCCCGGCGGCATCAGCAACCCGCTGGGCGCGCGGGCGCTTTACCTGTATTCGGCCACCGGGCGCGACACCTATCTGCGGATCCACGGCACCAACGATCCCAGGACCATCGGCATCCCGGTATCGAACGGCTGTGCGCGCCTCATCAACCCGCATATCGAACAGCTTTACGAACTGGTGCCGCTGAATACGCGGGTGGTGCTTTACAAGCGGGCCGGCGTGGGGCCGGCGCATTCCACCATTCCCGGCACCGGATTCGCCCAGCAAAGCTGATCCCTTCGCCGGGCGCGCGGGAAAGCTGCCTGCAGGCGGCTTTCCCTCGAGCCACCCCGATCATCCGGCCGGAGGGAGCCGCCGCCTCCCCTCTCGGGAATTGCCTTGAACGCGCGGCTTAAACCAGGCGCGAGGACTCGATCGCCGCGCGCACGAAATCCGCAAACAGCGGGTGCGGCTCGAACGGCTTGGATTTCAGCTCGGGGTGAAACTGCACGCCGATGAACCAGGGGTGGTCGGTCCATTCCACGATCTCGGGCAGGCGCCCGTCGGGGGACATGCCGGAAAAGCGCAGCCCGCATTCCTCCAGCCGCTCGCGGTATTTCAGATCCACCTCGTAGCGGTGGCGGTGGCGTTCCTCGATCCGGGTCGAGCCGTAGATCTTCGCCACCTTCGATCCTTCGGCCAGAACCGCGCTGTAGGCGCCCAGCCGCATGGTCCCGCCCTTGTCGTCATCGACGTTGCGCTGGACGGTGTAATTGCCCTGCACCCACTCCTTGAGGTGATAGACCACCGGCTCGAACCGCTTCCGGCCGGCCTCGTGGTCGAATTCCTCGGATCCGGCGGCGGCGATCCCGGCCACGTTGCGCGCCGCCTCGATCACCGCCATCTGCATGCCAAGGCATATGCCCAGATAGGGCACCTTGCGTTCGCGCGCGAACTGGGCGGCGCGGATCTTGCCCTCGGTCCCGCGTTCGCCGAACCCGCCGGGAACAAGTATGGCGTCGAACTTCTCCAGCCGGGGCGCGGGATCCTCGGCCTCGAATATCTCGGCATCCACCCATTCGACATTGACCTTGACCCGGTTGGCAATCCCGCCATGAGTCAACGCCTCGGCGATCGACTTGTAGGCGTCCTCGAGCTGGACATACTTTCCGACGATGGCGATGTTGACCTCGCCCTCGGGGTTGAAGATGCGGTCGGCCACATCCTCCCAGCGGTCGAGATTGGGCTTCGGCGCGGGCGTGATGCCGAAAGCGTCCAGAACCGCCTGGTCAAGCCCCTCATGGTGATAGGCGAGCGGTGCCTCGTAGATGGATTTCAGGTCCATGGCTGCGATCACCGCCTCGGGACGCACGTTGCAGAACAGCGCCAGCTTGTCGCGTTCCTTCCGGGGGATGGGATATTCCGACCGGCAGACCAGGATGTCGGGCGCCAGCCCGATCGAGCGCAACTCCTTCACCGAATGCTGGGTCGGCTTGGTCTTCAGCTCGCCACTGGCCTTGATGTAGGGCAGAAGGGTCAGATGCATGAAGATGCACTGCCCGCGCGGGCGGTCCTGGCTGAACTGGCGAATCGCCTCGAAGAAGGGCAGCCCCTCGATATCGCCCACGGTGCCGCCGATCTCGCAGAGCATGAAATCGACCTCGTCGTCACCGATGGCGATCCAGTCCTTGATCTCGTTGGTGACGTGGGGAATCACCTGGATGGTCTTGCCCAGGTAATCGCCGCGGCGCTCCTTCTCCAGCACGTTGGAATAGATCCGCCCCGAACTGACCGAGTCGGTCTTGCGCGCCGCCACCCCGGTGAAGCGTTCGTAATGGCCCAAGTCCAGATCGGTTTCGGCGCCGTCATCGGTGACGAAGACCTCGCCATGCTCGAAGGGGCTCATGGTGCCTGGATCGACGTTGAGATAGGGGTCGAGCTTGCGTAGCCGCACGGAAAAGCCGCGCGCCTGCAGCAGCGCCCCCAGCGCGGCCGAGGCCAGCCCCTTGCCCAGAGACGAAACGACACCGCCGGTGATGAAGATGTAACGCGCCATGTCTGTCGGCTGCCCCCCGTGAAATGGTCTATTCTGCGAGTGCCCATAACGGTCGGACCGACCGCAGCATCACGGGACTCCATTGTTGCAGGATTCGCGCATCCGCGCAAGTGGACCGCAAGATGCTGTTGCGATCACCTTTGCATTTTCAAGGTCTTGTGGATCAGTCGGCGCGCGGCACCTTGGGTGCGTTGTCCCCCGGCACCGGCGGAAGCAGCTCGCCCGCCGGCGGCACTGCCGGCGTCGCGGGCGCGGGCTCTTCCGTGGCCGGCACGCTCGTGCCCAGCCGGTCGAGCACCGACGTCCCGGCGGATTTCTCGGCCGCGAGAATCGTCAACGTGATCGACGTGCCGATGAAGGCGATGGCGAAAATCCATGTCACCTTGCTCAGCGCCGTGGCAGCCGCGCGGCCCGACATGACGCCGCCACCGCCGCCGCCCATGCCGAGACCGCCGCCCTCGGACCGCTGAAGCAGGACGACACCGATCAGGCCCAGGGCCAGCAGCAGGTGAATGATGAGAACGACGTTTTCCATGGAGACTCGCGGCGGTTGGACGTGTCGCGCGGTATGTAGGCAAGTTTGCCCGAAGGGGCAAGTGACGATTGCCGCCGTCTGCGGCGCGGTCGAGGCGCCCGATGCCGGGGCGGCTCCGGCGGGGCTGGACATGCGCTCATTTGCGGATCACACTCCGGCCCATGCCGCACGACCATCACGACGACCACCCGCACGCCCTTCTGCCGCCCGAGCCGGCACTGCGCGTGAAGGCGCTGGAAACCATCCTTGCGCGCAAGGGGCTGATCGACCCCGCCGCGCTGGACGAGATCATCGACACCTACCAGAACCGCATCGGCCCGAAGAACGGCGCCATGGTGGTGGCACGGGCCTGGACCGACCCGGAATTCCGCGCCCGTCTGCTGGAAAACGCAACAGCCGTGGTGGCCGATCTGGGCTTCTTCGGGCGCCAGGGCGAACATGTCGTCGCGGTCGAGAATACGCCCGAGGTGCACAACATGGTCGTCTGCACGCTGTGCAGCTGCTATCCGTGGCCGCTGCTGGGCATCCCGCCGGCGTGGTACAAATCCGACGCCTACCGCTCCCGCGCCGTGCGTGAGCCGCGCAAGGTGCTGGCCGAATTCGGCGTGACCCTGCCCCCCGAAACCGCCGTGCGGGTATGGGATTCCACCGCCGAGGTCCGCTATCTGGTGATCCCCATGCGCCCCGACGGCACCGAGGGGCTCGACGTCGAGCAACTCGCCGCCCTTGTCACCCGCGACAGCATGGTGGGCACCGGCCTGCCGAAGGCCCCGGCATGAGCCGCATCCACGACATGGGCGGGCGCTTCGGCCACGGCCCGGTCGATCCGGGCCGGCCGGACGATCCGGTCTTCGCCGCCGACTGGCACGCCCGCGCGCTGGCGGTGACGCTGGCCGCCGGCGCGCTGGGGCAATGGACGCTGGACGCCTCGCGCCACGCCCGCGAACGTCTTGCCCCCCGCGACTACCTGACCTTCTCCTACTACGAAAAATGGCTGGCCGCACTGGCCGACCTGCTGGTGGAAACCGGCGTGCTGACACAAGAGGACCTGGCCGCCGCCGGCCGCAACAGCGGCACCGACGCCCCGCATCCGCTCTCGGCGAAGAAACTGAAGGCCGAGGACGTCGCCCGGGTCCTCGCCCGCGGAGGCCCGGCCGACCGCCCCTGCCCGGCCGAACCGGCCTTCACCACGGGCCAGAAGGTGCGCGCCCGCCGCCCTGCCGAAAACCACCTTGTCGCCGGTGGCCATACCCGCCTGCCGGACTATGCCGCCGGCGCCACCGGCCGGATCATCCGTGTCCACGGCTGCCATGTCCTGCCCGATTCCAACGCCCACGGGCTGGGCGAGGCACCCGAACCGCTCTACACGGTCGCCTTCCCCGCATCCCGGCTCTGGGCCCACCCCGAGAACCCCCGCGACGAGGTGACGCTGGACCTCTGGCAATCCTATCTGGAGCCCGCATGACCCGCCCCACCCTTCATCTTGCCCGAAATACTCCGGGGGAGTCCGCCGCAGGCGGACGGGGGCAGAGCCCCCGCGACACCACCGCTCCGAAAGCCACGGAAATCCCGGAACCGGCATTCTCCGAACCCTGGCACGCGCAGGTCTTTGCCCTGACCGTGCACCTCAACGAATCCGGCCTGTTCGACTGGCCCGACTGGACCGCGCGTTTCGGCGAAACGCTGGCCCGGCACGGGCTGAGGCGGGAACTCGACGGTGGCGACGACTATTTCAACGCCTGGCTGGAAACGCTGGAAACCCTGCTGGCCGAGATGGAAAAGGCCGCACCCGATGAGGTAAACAGCATCCGCGATGCGTGGGAACGCGCCTATCTGTCCACGCCTCACGGCGCGCCGGTGCGCCTGGGCAGGTGAAACGCCCGGCACTGCGCGCCGGCGCGGCGCTGGCGGCATTGCTCGCCGCCGGTCCGGCCCTGTCGCAGATCGTATCCGAAAGCTACGACCTGCTCGCCCGCGAGCTTGACGGGCGGATCGGCTTCGAGACCCTGCCGCAGCGGCCCGAACCCGGCTTCAACCTCGACGCCCCGCTGCGTGAACCCGGCGCGTGGATCGGCGAACGCTTCAGGGGACGCGCGGTGTCGGGCCGGCCGCAGGATCGCCTGTCGGGCCGGCCCGACGCACCGCTGGAAATTCGCGCCGGCGCGCCGGGGCGCAACCTGTCGGTCGCCTTCCACCGCGGCTTCGGCTCGAACGCCCTGTTCCCGCTGGGCCCGGCCGGCTTTCCGGCGCTGGCCGCGCGTGGAGAAGGCGCGGCCGCGATCCTGTTCGATCGAGACCAGGCCGCCATCGGGCTGATGGTGCACAGCGACTATCCCGACCCGCTGGGAACGCGTGCCCGGCAGGGCGAGGCGATCTTGCGCCTCTACACCCGCAAGGGGCGGCTCATCGCCGAAATCCGCCTCGCCCTGCAACCGGGCATCAACCGGATCGGGTTGCGCCGCGCGGGCGGCATTCCCGACATCGCCGGCATCGAGATCACCAATACCGATCCGGGCGGGGTTGCCATCGACGGCATCCTGTTCCAGCTTGTCGCCCTGACCGGCTGAAACGGGAGACGATACATGGCCAAGGGTTACTGGGTTGCACATGTCGACGTGGACGACATCGAAACCTATCGGAAATACATCGAGGCCAACGCCGCCCCCTTCGCCGAATACGGCGCCCGCTTTCTGGTCAGGGGCGGGCGACACATGATCCCCGAGGGGCACGCGAAATCCCGCACCGTGGTGATCGAATTCGACAGCTACGACAAGGCCGTCGCCTGCTATGAAAGCGCCGCCTACCAGGCCGCCAAGGCGATCCGCGATCCCGTCTCGACCGCCGATCTGGTCATCATCGAAGGCTACGAGGGCTAGTTCCCGCTTGGCGCAGCCCCGATTGCAGGATATTTTTCCGCCATGCCGCTGCTGAGGAAATTCTTCCAGGCCTTCCGCCCCGCCGCGCCGCCCGAGCTGCCCGATCCGGATGCGGAACTGGCGCTGGGTGCGCTGCTGGTGCGGGTGGCACAGGCCGACCGCGACTACCAGGTCGAGGAAATCAGCCTGATCGACCGGATCCTGCAGCGGCTCTACCAGCACAACGCCATCGAGGCCGCAAAGGTGCGCGCCACCTGCGAGAAGCTGCACGCCGCCGCCCCCGATACCGACACCTTCGGCAAGCTGATCCGCGAAACCACCGGGCTCGAGGAACGCCTGGCCGCGATCGAGGCGCTGTGGGAGGTGGTCCTGGCCGATGGCGAACAGAAGGAAGGCGAGCTGAAGATCGTCGAGGACGCCCGCAAGGCCATGGGGCTGAGCTACAACGACAGCCAGGCGGCCCGCGAAAGGGTGCTGCAGCGGCGCGAGGGCTGATTCACGGTTGGCTCGGGCGGGCAGCCGGCATATATCGCCCCCATGTTCGGAGATTTCCTGAAACGGCTGACCAGCCCCGACCCCGCACCGCTTGA
>JALTNO010000397.1:0-675 GCA_027000645.1 Paracoccaceae bacterium
GTTCGGGTCATGGGTTTGTGGTGTCCGTCGTATCGCTCGGGGCATCGACCAGCTGCGCCGCGCCCTGGGCGGGCGATCCCGGACGCCGGAAGTCGAGGCCCAGTTCGGCCTCGCGCGCGCGGTCGGCGGCAATTTCTGCATCCACCCGGTCGGCATCATAGCCGCGCTGGGCCATCGCCATGGAGCGGCTCTTGAGACCGGCCTCGATCTCGGCCACCTCGGCCGAGATGTCCTTCAACGGATCGACCCAGTCCCACTTGGGCGGCAGCCAGTCGGATTTCTGCCAGGCGCGGCGCTGGGCGGCGTAGTCCGGCAGATCCAGTGACCCCGCCATCACTGCGGTATCCATCCAGCGTGCCCAGACCGGTTTGCACAGCTGGTGGATCAGCACCCGGTGCTGCCAGGCCGAGAGGCGCCGGCGGAACTCGATGATCGAGAGGCGCGAGTTGGCGAAGTTGGCCTTGGCCAGGTCATTGCTGACGTAAGAGTAGGGCACGCCCAGCGCGGCCGAGACCTGCAGCAGGGTCCGGTACTGGAACGGCTCGTAGGTCGGCCCGCTGTCAGGCGGCGATGGTGTGTCGATCTCCTCGCCCGGGTCCAGCCGCACCACCTGGCCCGGTTCCACCGCCAGCGGCTCGTCGGGCGAGTCCAGCGGCGCGTCCACCTGCGGCGAGG
>JALTNO010000397.1:685-1222 GCA_027000645.1 Paracoccaceae bacterium
GTGACAAACAGGGCAAACATCGAGCTGACCTTCTTTCGCTCGAGTTCGGCATCGTCGTACTGGTCGAGGAAGAACAGCTTGACGATGGCGGGTGCGAACCGAGACACCCCGCGCACCTGGCCCGCTTCCACCGGGTCGATCACGTGGATCACCTCCGATGCCGGCACGCGGACCTTTTCGCCGGCCTGGCCGGTTTCCGTCACGTCGCCCGGATGGCGCCGCAGGAAGTGGTAGGCCACGCGGCGCCCGATGGGATCGAACTCGACCCCCTGCCGGATCATGCCGCCGCCCGAGAGATCACGGTTGTCGTCAAGCGGCAGCATCTCGGCCGGGATCATCTGCAGTTGCAGTGGCACCGACAACCCGTCCTGTGGCAACCTGGGCCGAAAGCGGAAGAACACCTCCCCCGCGAGAAACAGCTCGCGCGCGGCCCGGCGCTGCAGCCCGTAGAAGTCGGTCAGCCCCTCGGCATCCGCCTCCGCCGCCCACTCCTGCCACAGCGCCTGGATCGCGGCCTTGCCTGCCTCGTCCTCGACC
>JALTNO010000397.1:1232-2618 GCA_027000645.1 Paracoccaceae bacterium
TTGTTGCGCACGAGCCACCGGGCCCGGGCGGTGATCGTCGGGCCGGCCTGGGCGATCAGCGTGTTCACATGGGCGCGGCTCGCCTGGAAGCGCATGAGGCGGCGGCCCTGCAGCCCCGCCTCGAAGCCACCGATGAAGGCCCCGATCCGGCGACGCATTCCCGACATGACGCCCATGTCAGAGGCCCTTCGAGGCCGTGACGCGGGTCACGCGGCGGTTCGGATTGGTGCCGGTTTCGGCCGCGATCCGGGCTTCGAGATCCGAGATCGCCTTCGCCATCTCCGCATCACTGCCATAGGTCACGGTCCTGCCGTCATAGCTGGTGGAGCGCACGCCGCGGAACCGGGCGGCCAGCAGCGCGTCGAGCTGCGCCTGCATCTCGGATAGTGTCATTGGTCACCTCATGATGTTCGGCGTATAGACCCGCCGTTTCCTGCGCAGGGTGCGTGACCCGCCAGATGAACCGGCTTGCCTGATGGGTCAGCATTCATTACCTTTGTGGAATGCAAGAGGGTTTCTTTTCCGCATTCGTGATGTTTGCCTTCGTGGCTTCGGCCACGCCGGGGCCGAACAACCTGATGGTCATGGCGTCCGGCACGAATTTCGGCCTCGTTCGAACGGTGCCCCATATCCTGGGTATTGCCTTCGGTTTCGCGGTCATGCTGCTGCTGGTGGGCACCGGCCTCATGCAGGTCTTTGCCGCGTTTCCCGGGCTCTATGGCATTCTCAAGGCTGTCAGCATCGCCTACCTGTTGTGGCTTGCATGGAAGATCGCCACGGCAAGCGCGCCAAGCGAGGATGGGGCTTCAGGCCGCCCCCTTGGCTTTCTCCAGGCGGCCGCCTTTCAGTGGGTGAATCCCAAGGCATGGACCATCGCCACCTCTGCCATCGCGGCTTTTGTTCCCGATGGCGACATGCTTGGCATCCTGATGGCGGCCTTCATATTCGGAGCGATGTCCCCGTTCATCACCGCGACATGGACGCTGGCGGGCAGCTTCATCCGCAGGCTTCTGAGCAACCCCGCGCGTCTTGCGCTGTTCAACTACACGATGGCAGCGCTCCTTCTGTTGTCCCTTCTGTCGACGCTCCGCAGCTGACCGGCGCATGCGCTACCTCATCATGTTCGGCGTATAGACCCGCCGCCTGCGCCGCGGGGTGCGCGGCTGGCCGGCGGTGGGTTCGGGCGGTGCCGGTGCTGGATCTGTTTCAACCGGCGCATCTTCTTCCCGCGCGATCCCCACCTGCGCCTCCAGCGATTGCCAGGTGCTTTCCGCCCAGCGCTCGGCGCCGAACAGCCAGGCGGCGGCGCGGGCATAGACCCGGCAGTCGAGCGCCTCGTTGCGCTCGCGCATCTTCTGCCATTCCAGCCTGGCAAAACCCCGCCGG
>JALTNO010000398.1 GCA_027000645.1 Paracoccaceae bacterium
CGCTTTCATTCATGGACGTGTGGGATGCCATGTGCCGCACCATCATGAGCGCGGGCTCGCGCCGCGGCGCGATGATGGCCACCATGCGCTGCGATCACCCCGATATCGAGGATTTCATTTCCGCCAAGTCCGACCCGGCGCGGTTGCGCATGTTCAACATGAGTGTTCTGGTCACCGACGCCTTCATGGAGGCGGTGAAGGCCGATGCCCCGTGGGAGCTGACCTTCGGCGGCAAGGTCTGGCACGTGGTGAACGCGCGCGACCTGTGGAACCGGATCATGCGGGCGACCTATGATTACGCCGAGCCGGGGGTGATCTTCATCGACCGCATCAACGCCATGAACAACCTCGCCTATTGCGAGGAGATCCGCGCCACCAACCCCTGCGGCGAACAGCCTCTGCCGCCCTATGGCGCCTGCCTGCTGGGGTCGGTCAACCTTGCCCGGCTGGTCACCGAACCGTTCGAGGCGGGCGCGCGGCTGGACCTGGCGGCGCTGGAGGATCTGGTGGCGGTGGCGGTGCGGATGATGGACAACGTGGTGGACGTGTCGCGTTTCCCGCTGCCCCAGCAGGCCGAGGAGGCCCGCACCAAGCGGCGCATCGGGCTGGGGGTGACGGGGCTGGCCGATGCGCTCCTGATGCTGGGGCTGCGCTATGGCTCTGACGCGGCAGTGCGCCAGACCGAGGAATGGCTGCACGCCATCGCCCGCGCGGCCTACCTGGCCTCGGTCGATCTGGCGAAGGAAAAGGGGGCGTTTCCCCTGTTCGATGCGGAAAAGTACCTGGCCAGCGGCAACATGCGGCAGATGGACGAGGACGTGCGCGCGGCGGTGCGCGAACACGGGATTCGCAACGCGCTGCTGACCTCGATCGCGCCCACCGGCACGATTAGCCTCTATGCCGGCAATGTCAGCTCGGGGATCGAGCCGGTCTTCGCCTATGCCTATACCCGCAAGGTGCTGCAGCCGGACGGGTCGCGCACCGAGGAAGAGGTGGTGGATTACGCGGTGCAGCTGTGGCGCGAGAAGTTCGGCGACCGCGACCTGCCCGATCACTTCGTCAACGCCCAGACGCTGGCGCCGGCCGATCACGTGCGCATGCAGGCGGCGGCGCAGAAATGGGTGGATTCGTCCATCTCCAAGACCATCAACTGTCCCGAGGACATCTCGTTCGAGGATTTCAAGGACGTCTACATGATGGCCTGGGAGACGGGCTGCAAGGGCTGCACCACCTACCGGCCGAACGCGGTGACCGGCTCGGTCCTGTCGGTGAGCGAAGATGCCGACAAGGCGCCGGGCGAGGCCGGAGCGCAGCAGGCGCAGGCGGCGGCCGGAGACGGCGACACGGAGGGGGCCGAGGTGGTCTACATGTCCGAACCGCTGGGCCGGCCGCAGACGCTGGAGGGGCAGACCTACAAGCTCAAGTGGCCCGACAGCGAGCACGCCATCTACATCACCATCAACGACATCGTCATCGGCGGTCACCGCCGCCCGTTCGAGGTGTTCATCAACTCCAAGAACATGGAGCATTTCGCCTGGACGGTGGCGCTCACGCGGATGATCTCGGCGGTGTTCCGGCGCGGGGGCGACGTGTCCTTCGTGGTCGAGGAGCTCAAGGCCGTGTTCGACCCGCGCGGCGGGGCGTGGATGAACGGCAAGTACATCCCCTCAATCCTGGCGGCCATCGGCGGGGTGATCGAACAGCACATGATCTCCATCGGCTTCCTCGAAGGAGAGGGAATGGGGCTGAAATCCGACCCCCAGGCGCAGGTGGTCAACATGGATGCGCCGCGGGGCAGGTCCTGCCCCAGCTGCGGCCAGTACGACATGCGCATGATCGAAGGCTGCATGACCTGCGCAAGCTGCGGCTATTCGAAATGCGGATAGAGCGCGTCGCGCCCTTGTTGCTGCACAAATTGGCGCGCGCCGCCTGAAGACGCTGCAAGGCCTGACGCCGTTTGAAGATATCTGGAAGATCCGGGTATCGGGGCCAGATCGCTTCGCTGTGGACCCGACCCGCCACACTCCGGGACCGAAAACCCGGGGGCCGGTGCGTCCGATCACATTCTCCCTGCCCGGTTTGCCTGAGCCGCCCGGGGCCGTTCCCGCCATGTGGGACCGCCCGCGCCCGCGGTCGATTCGCCCATTGTCCCGGCCTGACGGGCCGCGGTCCCCAACAAGATGTCGCCCCTTGAGGGCGCATTCATTCCCCGGAAGAGATGCTTGCGATAACATCTCGGATGATGGGGCACGACGCTACGCCGAAAACGCCTCCGGCTCCATGACTTAAGTCAAATCACGGTTTCGTGAGTCCTGATAACATCCTCGTGAGCCACAAGCGATTCCCGTCATTTCGGCGGGGACGAAATTCAATCTGGTTTCGGCGATGCAGGGCAACAGGCGGGCTTTCCTGAGTGGGGCGTTCACGCAAGCGCCCGTGATGCGGCCCCCCGGTGCCGGTGGCGAGGAATCCTTTCGCGAGAACTGCAACGGTTGCGGCGCGTGCATCAGCGCCTGTCCCGAAGCGGTGCTGCGGGCGGATGCGCGCGGGTTTGCGCGCTTCGATCCTGCCTTGGGCGCCTGCACCTTCTGCGCGGCCTGCGTCGCGGCCTGCGAAACCGGGGCGCTGGCCTCGGGGCGGCCCTGGCCGTGGCGGGCCGAGGTTGCGCAGGGCTGCCTGTCGCTGACGGCGGTGCAGTGCCGCGCCTGCCAGGATCATTGTGATTCCGGTGCCATCGGCTTTCGCCTGCTCACCGGCGGGCGGGCCGCGCCGCGGATCGACGCGGATCTGTGCGTCGGCTGCGGCGGCTGCGCCACCGCCTGCCCGGTGGGGGCGATTCGATTTTTCCGACAGAAACAGGACGTGGAGCCGCTGACATGCTGAACATTTGCGGATGCCTGGTGCACGCGGCGCCCGATCGGGCGGCGCAGGTCGCCGAAGCCATCGCCGCCGTGGACGGGGCCGAGGTCCATGGCCGCGAAGGCGGGCGCATCGTGGTCACCGCCGAGGACACCGGCGACCGGCTGGCCTCGGACGTCATCATGGAACTGCACCAGATCCCCGGCGTCCTGACCGTGACGCTGACCTACCACCATTTCGAGGAGCCGGACGAAGCACCCGGCGACCTCGCCCACGCCACACTTTGAACGGGAGAAACAACCCATGACCTTGCCAACGTCCCGCCGCTCGTTTCTGAAGGCGACCGCAGCCGCGGCGACGGCTTCCGCCGCCGGGATCACCCTGCCCGAAGGGGCCAATGCCCAGCTTCCCGGACCGGATATCCGCTGGGACAAGGCGCCCTGCCGGTTCTGCGGAACGGGCTGTTCGGTGCTGGTCGGGGTGAAGAACGGCCGCGTGGTGGCAACCCAGGGCGATCCGGACGCGCCGGTGAACCGGGGGCTCAACTGCATCAAGGGCTATTTCCTGTCCAAGATCATGTACGGCAAGGATCGCCTGACCACGCCGCTGCTGCGCAAGACCAACGGGGTCTATGACAAGAACGGCGAGTTCGAGCCGGTCAGCTGGGACGAAGCCTTCGACATCATGGCGCAGAAGTGGAAGGAGACCCTGAAGAAGAAGGGCCCGACCGCGATCGGCATGTTCGGGTCCGGCCAGTGGACCGTGTGGGAAGGCTATGCCGCGGTCAAGCTGATGAAGGCGGGGTTCCGCTCGAACAACATCGACCCCAATGCGCGGCACTGCATGGCCTCGGCCGTGGCCGCCTTCATCCGCGGCTTCGGCATCGACGAGCCGATGGGCTGCTATGACGATCTGGAGGCGGCCGACACCTTCGTGCTGTGGGGCTCGAACATGGCCGAGATGCACCCGATCCTGTGGTCGCGCCTCACCGACACCCGCCTGACCAAGCCCGGCTGCGAGGTGCATGTGCTCTCGACCTTCGAGCATCGCAGCTTCGAGCTTGCCGACAACGCCATCATCTTCAAGCCGCAGACGGACCTGGCGATCCTCAACTACATCGCCAACTACATCATCCAGACCGGCGCGGTGAACGAGGAGTTCGTCAGGAACAACGTCAACATCACCAAGACGAACACCGACATCGGCTATGGCCTGCGCCCCTCCGATCCGCGCGAGCAGGCCGCCGCCAACCCGGCCCATTCGGGCAAGCACGGCAAGCTCACCCCGATCAGCTTCGAGGAATATGCCGAGGCCGTCAGCGAATACACGCTTGAGAAGGTGTCCGAGATGTCCGGCGTGCCGGCGGCCAAGCTCGAACGCCTTGCCCGGCAATATGCCGACCCGAACCGCAAGGTGATGAGCCTGTGGACCATGGGCTTCAACCAGCACACCCGCGGCAGCTGGGTCAACGGGCTGATGTACAACGTGCATCTTCTGGTCGGCAAGATTTCCGAGCCCGGCAACTCGCCGTTTTCGCTGACCGGCCAGCCTTCGGCCTGCGGCACCGCGCGCGAGGTCGGCACCTTCGCCCACCGTCTGCCGGCAGACCTGGTGGTGATGAAAGAGGCGCACCGCGACATCGCCGAAAAGATCTGGGGCCTGCCCAAGGGCACCATCCCGGGCAAGCCGGGCTATCACGCGGTGCTGCAGAACCGCAAGCTGCATGACGGCGAGCTGAACTGCTACTGGGTGCAGTGCAACAACAACATGCAGGCCGCGCCCAACATGAACGAAGAGGGCTGGCCCGGCTATCGCAACCCGGAAAACTTCATCGTCGTCTCGGATCCCTATCCGACGGTGACGGCAATGGCCGCCGACCTGATCCTGCCCACCGCCATGTGGGTGGAAAAGGAAGGCGCCTACGGCAATGCCGAACGCCGCACCCAGTTCTGGCGCCAGCAGGTCAAGGCGCCGGGCGAGGCGAAATCCGACCTCTGGCAGCTCATGGAATTCTCCAAACGCTTCCGGGTCGAAGAGGTCTGGCCCGAGGAGCTGGTGGCGCAGAAGCCGGAATACCGGGGCAAGACGCTCTACGACATCCTGTTCGAGAACGGACAGGTGAACCGCTTCCCGCTGAAGGATACCGCCAAGGGCTTCCCCAACGACGAGAGCGATTACTTCGGCTTCTACGTCCAGAAGGGCCTGTTCGAGGAATATGCCAGCTTCGGGCGCGGCAAGGGACACGACCTTGCCCCGTTCGAGATGTATCACCAGGCCCGCGGCCTGCGCTGGCCGGTGGTGGGCGGCAAGGAGACGCTGTGGCGCTTCCGCGAGGGCTATGACCCCTATGTGAAGCCGGGCGAAGGGGTGAAGTTCTACGGCAAGCCGGACGGGCGGGCCAACATCATCTTCGCCCCCTACGAGCCGCCCGCCGAGATCCCGGACGATGAATACGACCTGTGGCTGGTGACGGGTCGGGTGCTGGAGCACTGGCATTCGGGGTCCATGACCCGAAGGGTGCCCGAGCTGCACCGCTCCTTCCCGGCTTCGGTGGTGTTCATGCACCCCGAGGACGCCAGGGCGCGCGGGCTCAAGCGCGGACAGGCAATCGAGATCTCGACCCGTCGCGGCACGGTGCTCAGCCGGGTCGAGACGCGGGGCCGGAACAAGCCGCCCCGGGGCGTGGTGTTCTTCCCGTGGTTCGACGAAAGCCAGCTGGTCAACAAGCTGACGCTGGACGCGACCTGCCCGATCTCGAAAGAGACCGACTTCAAGAAATGCGCCTGCAAGGTCGAACGCGCCTGACCTGAAGAGGGAAAGGAAAACCCATGTCCGCCCCCAGCCGCAAGACGACAGCCATGGACCGGCGCCGTTTCCTGAAGGACTCGGCGCGCGGGCTGGCCGGTTGCGCGGTGGCGGGCATGGGGCTGGCATGGCTGGCCACCGGGGCGCGCGCCCTTCCGGCCCAGGCCCTGCGCCCGCCCGGCGCGCTGGACGAGGGGCGGTTCCTCTCGGCCTGCCTCCGCTGCGGGCTGTGCGTGCGCGACTGCCCCTACGACACGCTGAAGCTGGCCGAATTGGGGGCGGACGGGCCGGCCACCGGCACGCCCTATTTCACCGCGCGCGAGATCGCCTGCGAGATGTGCGAGGACATACCCTGCGTCGCCGCCTGCCCGTCGGGGGCGCTCGACAAGGGGCTGACCGACGTCAATGACGCGCGCATGGGCACGGCGGTTCTGGTCGATACCGAGAACTGCCTGAACGCGCTGGGCCTGCGCTGCGACGTGTGCTATCGCGTCTGCCCCCTGATCGACGAGGCGATCACGCTCGAGCTGCAGCACAATGCGCGCTCGGGCCATCACGCGATCTTCCTGCCCACGGTTCATGCCGATGCCTGCACCGGCTGCGGCAAGTGCGAAAAATCCTGCGTCCTGCCCGAAGCGGCGATCAAGGTGCTGCCCGCCCGACTGGCGCGCGGGAAGGCGGCCGAGCACTACCGGCTGGGCTGGGAAGAGAAGGAGAAGGCCGGCGGGCCGCTGGTCGAGGGGGTGATCGACCTGCCCGACCGGATGCCGGAGGTGGTGCCGGGCGCGGGCGGGGCAGGCGTTCCGCCTTCCGCGGGCATCCCCGACCCGTCGATGGAAGGGGGGTTCACGCCGACCTTCAAGCTGCCGGGGGCAAAGCCATGACCGCCGCCCGTCGCCTCCCTGCCGGCCGCGAGGCGGCCCGGAAGTTCGGCTGGTGGCGCGCCCACCGGTTTCTGATCCTGCGGCGGCTGTCGCAGCTGTTCTTCCTGTCGCTGTTCCTGCTGGGGCCGTGGTTCGGCATCTGGTGGGTCAAGGGCAACCTCTCGGGCTCGCTGACCTTCGGGGTGCTGCCGCTGACCGACCCGTTCATCGCTGTGCAGTCGTTGCTGGCCGGTCACTGGCCGCAGACCGCCGCCCTGGTCGGCGCGGTCATCGTCGCGCTCGTCTATGCGCTGATCGGCGGGCGCGTCTATTGCAGCTGGGTGTGTCCGATCAACCCGGTGACCGATGCCGCGCACTGGCTGCACCGGAAGGCGGGGATGCCCAAGGGCTGGCAGCCCGGGCCCGGCACCCGCTGGTGGGTGCTGGTGATGGTGCTGGCGGTCTCGGCGCTGACCGGCACCATCGCGTGGGAGGTGGTCAACCCGATCTCGATGCTCCATCGCGGGCTGATCTTCGGCATGGGCCTTGCCTGGACCTTCGTGGCCGCCGTGTTCCTGTTCGACTTCGCGCTGGCGCGGCGGGGCTGGTGCGGGCATCTGTGCCCGGTGGGCCGCTTCTACGGCCTGCTGGGGTCGAAATCCGTGCTGCGGGTCTCGGCTCCGCGCCGGGCCGCCTGCAACGACTGCATGGACTGCTTCGCCGTCTGTCCCGAGATGCACGTCATCACCCCCGCCCTTCGCGGCGCCGCCGGCGACACCCCCCTCATCCTTTCGCGCGACTGCACCAATTGCGGCCGCTGCATCGACGTCTGCGCGATGGACGTCTTCACCTTCACCCACCGTTTCGATGACACGGACGCACCCGCCCGTGAAACCCGAACCAGACCGCAACCTGCATCCGGTGCCAGCCGCGCCGCCTGAGCAAGCAACGGAGTAAGCTCATGAAAAAAACAGTTCTCATCAGCGTCCTGACGGCCTCCGCCCTGGTGGCGGCCGGCCTTGCCGTCGCCCAGTCCGGCACATCCGGCGTGCGCAGCCTGCGCAATGCGCCGATCGACGAGGTTGCCGAGGTGCCCGGCGTGTTCCATCAGGACGAAAAGAGGTTCGGGCGCAACTACCGCCAGCAGCCGCCGCTGATCCCGCACACGATCTCGCGCTATCAGATCGACCTGCGCGCCAACCAGTGCCTTGCCTGCCATGACTGGACCAATGCCGGCGATCGGGGGGCGCCCACCCTTTCCATGACCCATTATCTCGATCGCGAGGGGCGGCAGCTCGACCGGGTGGCGGGCACCCGCTGGTTCTGCACCCAGTGCCACGTGCCGCAGGCCGATGCGCCGGCGCTGGTGGAAAACACCTTCCGGTCGACGGCCGGGAAATAGGAACCGAGGCGACAGAGCGCGAGGACAGGAAACATGTCGGACAACATCAGCAAAGGGGACCGGCCGGGGATCATCCGCCGCGTCTGGAATTTCCTCACCCGGCCCGCCGTGGCCATCACCTCCGGGGCGCTTCTGGTGGCCGGTTTCGTCGTCGGCGTCCTGTTCTGGGGCGGGTTCAACTGGGCGCTTGAACTGACCAACACCGAAAGCTTCTGCATCAGCTGCCACGAGATGGAAGACAACGTCTATGCCGAGTACCAGGGCAGCATTCACCAGAACAACGGCTCGGGCGTGCGCGCGACCTGCCCGGACTGCCACGTGCCCAACGACTGGGGTCCGAAGGTGGTGCGCAAGATCAAGGCCTCCAAGGAGCTTTACGGCCATTTCATCACCCGCTCGATCTGGACCCGCGAAAAGTTTCAGGAGAAGCGCCTGGATCTGGCCAGGAACGAGTGGCGAAGGATGAAGTCCACCGACAGCAAGGAATGCCGCAACTGTCACAGCTTCGAGTTCATGGATTTCACGTTGCAGGAAAACCGCGCCGGGCAGAACCACCAGAAGGCGCTGGACGAGGGCAAGACCTGCATCGACTGCCACCAGGGCATCGCCCACAAGCTGCCCGAAGGGTATCTGGAGGCCTATCGCGAGGTGGCCCGGGAGGTCGAGGGCAACTGAGCCGACCTTTCTTTCCGCGGCACATGTCGGGGCAGGCAGTCGCCTGCCCCGTTTTCGTTTCTCCCGCCGGCGCCGGCGGGGGGCCGATTCCCGGAAACTGCCGGATTCGGCAGGGAATCGCCGCGATTCGAACCCCGCCACGCCCGGTCATGGCCCCGGGGAGGCAACAATCCGGGGCATTCTCGAAATTTGGTTCCGGGGCCGGGACATCGGTCGGCGTGAAATGGGGCAGAAAAATGTTGGGCCGCGACATGGGCGAAGTGGCGGCCAGCGGGTTCCAGAATGGAAACAATCTGGCAGGATGAACTTTCGGCGGCCGGAAAATCACCGTATTGTCAGGATGTTGGTTTCGTGTCCGGTCTTGTTTGTTGACCATGTGAGAACATTGCCGGGCCTTTCGGAGAAGATTTCCCGGCAAGTCTTGGGCAATTGGGGCGAGGTTGGTCCCGAATTGCGGCAAATTTGTTGCATCTTCTGCTTCCGGTGGGCGGCCTCTGCGCGTAATTTCTGTTCAGCCCAACTGGGGGGTGATGTCTGACGGTCAATGGGGGCGACCGCGCGGTTTCGCATCGGGACGATGCGGAAGGAGCGAGTGCGATCGCCACGCGGCATCTCTGCTGCCGCATGAAGGATGCCAGCGCTTCTTTTCCCTTGCTCCCGAACGCCCGGCCGAACGGTTGCCCCTCGCACCGGTTGCATCATGCCTCGGGTGAAAAGGAATTTGGCAGCGACCGGCGTTGAAGTGACGGCCTCGCGGAAGTGGAGACCACGATGAGTAAGAAGTCGGAACACGAGCATTCGAAAGCTCACGAGCAGGAGCACCAGCACGGTGACTCCAACGCGCATGAGCATGGGCATGATCATGGGCAGGGGCTCAAGCTTGGCCACGTGTTCGGACACGGGCATGACGGCGACGATGGCGATGGGGATCACGACGACAACGGCGGGCCGGCGGGTGGCAACGGCATCGTGGACGGCACCGCGCAGGCCGACCTGATCGACCTCTCCTACACCGGCGACCCCGAGGGCGACCGGATCGACAATGGCGACGCGATCCAGCCCGGCCTTGGCCCGGACGACGACATCGTGGATGCGCGCGGCGGCGACGACACCGTCATGGCCGGCGCGGGCGACGACACCGTCTATGCCGGAAGCGGCGCCGACGAGGTGCAGGGTGGCGCGGGCGACGACGTGCTTTATGGCGACGGCAACGCGCCCGACGCGCCGGGTGTCACCCGCGAGGTGTTCCGCTGGGAACTGGCGCCGGACCCGGACGGCGACGAGGACGAGGCCGAATACGACGACGATCACGAGGACGACGAGCCCCACGACATCGACGAAGGCGATGACCTCAGCGGCGGTTTCACCCAGGACACGGGGCATGTGACGGTTTCGTTCAACGTGCTGGAACAGTCCGCGCCGGTCGATACCTCGTTCACCGAGATCGAGCATGACGTCGATGGCGTGGTCACCGATGGCGACGAGGCCGACGACGAAAGCGGCCTGAAATCCATCACCTACGGCAAGGGCAACGCGGCCCGCTACGAGCTGGCCT
>JALTNO010000399.1 GCA_027000645.1 Paracoccaceae bacterium
TCTGGGTGTCGCCCTCGATCGCCACGCCGCGAATGCGGGTGCGGGTGGTCTGGACCTTGTGGGTGACGATCGACACCTTGGCGCCGACCATCCGGTTGGTCAGGGTGGACTTGCCCGCATTGGGTTCACCGATCAGGGCAACAAAGCCGCAGCGCGTGGTCATCTGCGCCCCTCCAGTTCGTTCAGAAGAAGCTGCGCCGCGGCCTGTTCGGCCTGCCGTTTCGAGCCGGCCGAGGCCCGGGCCTCTTCACCGCTGTCCAGGCGTACGGCGATGGTGAAGACGGGGGCGTGGTCGGGGCCGGAGCGGGCCACCAGATCATAGCTTGGCGGGCGCCCGCCACGCGCCTGCGCCCATTCCTGAAGCGCAGTCTTGGGATCGCGGGCGTCGGCCTCGACCCTTTCGATCCGCTCGCCCCAAAGGCGCAGGATCATGTCGCGCGCGGCATCGAACCCCGCATCGCGGTAGACGGCGGCAATCACCGCCTCCATCGCGTCGCCCAGCAGCGCCTGCTTGCGCCGGCCGCCCGACATCATTTCCGACCGGCCCAGCTTCAGCACCGAGCCGAGGTCGATCTCGCGCGCGACATCGGCGCAGGTTTCCTTGCGCACCAGCGCGTTGAAGCGCGGCGCGAGCTGGCCCTCGGTGGCCTCGGGGTCCTGAAGCAGCAGCGCCTCGGCCATGACCAGGCCCAGCACCCGGTCGCCCAGGAATTCGAGCCTCTGGTTGTCCGGCCGCGACGCCGAGGAGATCGAGCCATGGGTCAGCGCCCGTACCAGAAGCTCCGGCCGGGAGAAGCTGTGACCGATCCGCGCCTCGAAGGCGCGCATCTCGCGCGAGAGCTTCACTCGATCCTCTTGAAGAAACGGTCCGCGCGCCAGGTCCAGAAATACAGCATGGACCGGCCCGCGGACGAGAACATGATCCGGTCGGCGCGGCCGATGAGGTTCTCGAACGGCACGAAGCCCACCCCGCCGGCGGCCTGCGGCAGGCGGCTGTCGGCGGAATTATCGCGGTTGTCGCCCATGAAGAAGTAGTAGCCCTCGGGCACCGTATAGACGCCGGTATGGTCCGAAGGCTGATCGCCGATGTTCAGGATCGTGTGCCGCACCCCGTTGGGCAGGGTTTCGATCTGCCGCTGCTTCACGCAGATGGCGCCGTCACCGACCGGCGCGTTGGCGCAGCGCGGGCGCAACCCCTGCGGCCCCTGCGGCCCGGCGATCTCCTCGAACACCCCGGCATCCTCGACCTTTACCGGCTTGTCGTTGATGTAGAGCAGCCCGTCCCGGACCTGGATGCGGTCGCCGGGCAGGCCGATCACCCGCTTGATGTAGTCGGCGCCCGAGACCGGATGGCGGAACACCACCACGTCGCCCCGTTCGGGCTGCGACGAGAAGATCCGGTCGTTGTCGCCCTTGAGAAAGCCGCACAGCTGTTCCGGCCCGATACCGGTGAACGGAATCGACGGACAGGAGGCGTAGGAATAGCCATAGGCCATCTTGTTCACGAACAGGAAATCGCCGATCAGCAGCGTTTCCTTCATCGAACCGGAGGGGATCCAGAAGGGCTGAAAGAAAAGGGTTCGGAAGGCGCCGGCAATCAGCAAGGCATAGACTACCGTCTTGATCGTCTCCACGATCGCGTTGCCCTTTTCCTTCTCGGCCATGCCCGACTCCGTTCCCGCCTGATCTGCCGGGCTACATGCGGGGGGGCGGCGGACAAGTCAAGGCGCCCCGTCGTCATCGGCCCGGGGACGCGCCTCGATCACCACGAAAGCCTGCGCCCAGGGGTGATCGTCGGTCAGGGTGACGTGGATGATCGCCTCGTGCCCCGGCGGGGTGATCTCGCGCAGGCGCCGGGCGGCCCAGCCGGTGACATGCATCACCGGCTGCCCGGTTTCCAGGTTCGACACCGCCATGTCGCGCCAAGCGATCCCCATGCGCAGCCCGGTGCCCAGCGCCTTGGAGCAGGCCTCCTTCGCCGCCCACCGCTTGGCATAGGTCCCGGCCACATCGCGGCGGCGTTCGGCCTTGCGCTGTTCGATCTCGGTGAAGACGCGGTTGCGGAAGCGGTCGCCGAAACGGTCGAGCGTGCGCGCGACGCGGTCGATGTTGCACAGATCGGTGCCGATGCCGAGGATCACTCGTCGTCGCCCCCCAGATCGATACTTTCGATGAGCAACGCTCCGCTCGCGATCACCCAATCATACGCACGCGAGAACGAGATTTCGGGCAGGTCGTCATAGCTGGCGCGCGCCGTGTCCCAGACCTGCGAAGGGCTGTTCACGATCGCGTCCCAGATTTCCGCGCGGGTCGGGATGCGCACCTGATCTCCGAATTCCTGCACACAGTCGAACTGCCTTTCAGCCCTTTCCCGGGCCAGGACGGGGTCGCCATCGGCTTCCAGCGCCGCCTGCATGGCCCGCATGTCTTGCGCGGTGTCGCAGGCATCCTTGATCTCGAGTGCCAGGGATGCGGTGATCACGGCAACGCCGAGGAAGGGAATGGATTCGCCAAACACGGATGCGGAATTGCGGATCGCGCGGGCACGGGCGCGCCTTGCCACACCTTCGGTGATTTCGCGCGCCATGCGCCGCGAAGTCGCTGCGGCGGCCTTGATTTCGGCCTCGCGGGCTGTTTTCACTGCCAGTTTCTGTTCCGCCTTGCGTGCCGCCCGGCGCGCAGCATCCCGTTCCTTTTTCAGTTCCAGTTTTTTCGTGGCCTCCCGTGCCGCCACGGTCGATATGCCGACCGCCGAGAGGGTTTCCGACACGACCGCGCTGATCGCCGAAACGGTCAGGGTCGCAAGGTTCAACGCCAGCATTCCCGCCACGATCAGAACCATGACCGCCCGCGACGAAAGCCGCCACGTCCGCCCGAGAAACCGCAACATCCGCATCACCCCCGCGCCTCGTCCATCAGGCGGCGCATCTCGGCAATGGCGTCCTTCAATCCGCGAAAGATCGCCTCGCCGATCAGGAAATGCCCGATGTTGAGCTCGCGAATCTGGGGAATCGCGGCGACCGGCTGCACGGTGTCATAGGTCAGCCCATGACCGGCATGGACCTCCAGCCCCAGATCAGCCGCCAGCGCCGCCATCTCGCGCAAGCGGTCGAGTTCCTCGTCGCGGGCGGCGACCCGGCCCTCGGCGTGGAAGTCGCAATAGGCGCCGGTGTGCAGTTCCACCACCGCTGCGCCGATCCGGGCCGAAGCCTCGATCTGCGCACGCTCGGCGGCCACGAACATCGACACGCGGCAGCCCGCTTCGCGCAGCGGCGCGATGAAATCGGCCAGCCGGGATTCGTCGCCCGCCACCTCAAGCCCGCCCTCGGTGGTGCGTTCCTCGCGCTTCTCCGGCACGATGCAGACCGCGTGCGGGCGGTGGCGCAGGGCGATGGCCTGCATCTCGGCGGTCGCCGCCATTTCAAGGTTCAGCGGCACCGTCAGCACCTCCATCAGCCCGTCGATGTCGGCATCCGAGATATGGCGCCGGTCCTCGCGCAGATGCGCGGTGATGCCGTCGGCACCAGCCTCTTCGGCCAGTTTTGCGGCCCGCAGAGGGTCCGGGTAAGTGCTGCCGCGGGCGTTGCGCACGGTCGCCACGTGGTCGATGTTCACGCCCAGCCGAAGGGTCCTGTCGGTCATCCTGCGAATCCCCCTGATCGTTGCGTCGTGACCTTAATCCGTCGCGTCGCCGGCGTCAGCCTGAACCTCGGCTCTTTTCTTGATCGCCTCGAACTTGGCCTTGATCCGGTTGCGACGGCGAATCTGGTAGGCGCGGATGACCGGCAGCGCCAGCATGTAGCACACGGTGGCGGCAATCGCGCCGGGGATCAGCCCGCCGATCATGTAGGGAAAGAATATCTCGTCATAGAAGACCCGCAGCGCCGTCCAGTCGGTCGGTCCCCCCGTCAACCATGCCCAGAGATTGTCCTTCAGGTCGGCCCCCGCATCCACGAACTTGCCGGCAAAGGACCGCTGCGCCCCTTCGGTGAATTCCGATCCCAGCAGGAAATGGCCGGTCTTGAGCGCCGCCACTCCGATCGGCACATAGGTCAGGGGATTGCCGAAGAAGGTCGCCAGGATCGCCGCGATCACGTTGCCGCGCATCAGCCGGGCAAGGACGAAGGCTATCAGGAAGTGAAAGCCGTAAAATGGCGTGAAGGTGGTGAAAACCCCGGCCCAGATGCCGCGCGCGATGCGCTCGGGCGTGTCGGGCAGACGCCGGACCCGGTGCTGGACATACTGAAAGGCGCGAAACCACCCGCCCCTGGGATAGATCAGCTCGACCAGAGCGCGCAGGGGGGGACGGGGATCTCGACGCCTGAATACCAAGGAAGTCGTCCTTTCGCCCCTGTCCTGCGCTCCGTTACGCCACTCAGCTTGCGGCGGCTCCCGTCCTGACCTGTTCCCGATGCCGTTCGATCGCGGCCACGTCGTTTTCGGCCTCCAGAGTCAGCATGAGCGAATGCAGCTGCTCGGCATCCCTCAACTCGACATCTATCAGCAGTCGGTAGAAATCCGGTTTCCGGTCGATGAATCTCAGGTCGCTGATATTTGCCTTCCTTTCCCCGATCAAGGTGCAAATCCGACCCAGCACGCCCGCATCATTGCCGATGGTCATGTCGAGCGTGACCGCATAGACCGCCGGATGCGTGCCGCTGTGCCAGTGCAGATCGACCCAGCGTTCGGGCTGATCCTCGAACTGGCCGAGGATGTCGCAGTCGATGGCATGTACGACGACGCCCTTGCCGCGATAGGTGATCCCGACGATGCGCTCTCCCGGCAGCGGCTGGCAGCAGGAGGCGCGTTCGAAGGACTGGCCCGGCTCCAGCCCGATCACCGCCCGCCGCGGCGGGATCTGCTCGCCCTCGTCGGGGGCAAGGTCGGGATAGACCGCCTGCACCACGTCATGGGCGGTCAGTTCGGCGCTGCCCAGCCGCGCCAGAAGCTCGTCGCGATCCTTGAGTCGAAGGTGATTGGCGGCCAGATCCAGAACCTTGTCGGTGGCGCGGCGGCCGACATGCTCGAACCCGGCACGCGCCAGTTCGCGCCCCAGGCGGATGAAGCGTTCGCGGTCCACCTCGCGCAGCGCCCGGCGAATCGCGGTGCGGGCGCGGCCGGTGGTCGCGATCTCCAGCCAGGTGGCCTGCGGGGTCTGGCCCTCGGCGGTGATGATCTCCACCGACTGGCCGTTCTTGAGCCGGGTCCACAGCGGCACCCGGAGTCCGTCCACCTTGGCGCCCACGCAGGCATGCCCGATCCGGGTGTGAATGGCATAGGCGAAATCGATCGGAGTGCCGCCGCGGGGCAGTTTCACCACGTCGCCTTTCGGCGTGAAGCAGAATACCTGGTCGGCATACATTTCCAGCTTCACCGCTTCGAGGAAATCCTGGTGGTCCTCCTCGGTGTCGAAGCGTTCAGTCAGGCCGGCAATCCACTTGGCCGGGTCCACCGCAAAGGGGTTCTCGGCCCGCACCCCGTCGCGATAGGACCAGTGCGCCGCCACTCCGGTTTCGGCCACATCGTGCATCTGCTGGGTGCGGATCTGCACCTCGACCCGCTTGCCATCGCGTCCCGACACGGTGGTGTGGATCGACCGGTACCCGTTCGACTTGGGCTGGCTGATATAGTCCTTGAAGCGGCCCGGCACCGCCCGCCAGCGCCGGTGAATCGCGCCCAGCGCGCGATAGCAGTCTTCCTCGGAGCGGGTGATGACGCGGAACCCGTAGATGTCGGACAGCCGCGAAAAGCCCTGGTTCTTTTCCTGCATCTTGCGCCAGATCGAGTAGGGCTTCTTGGCGCGACCGAACACCTCGGCCTCGATACCGGCCTTTTCCATCTCGGCGCGCATGTCGCTGGTGATGCGGTGGATCACGTCGCCGGCTTCGCGCTGCAGGGTGATGAACCGGCGCATGATCGAGTTGCGCGCCTCGGGGTTGAGAACGCGGAAGCTCAGATCCTCCAGCTCCTCGCGCATCCACTGCATCCCCATGCGCCCGGCCAGCGGGGCGTAGATGTCCATGGTTTCGCGCGCTTTCTGCAGCTGCTTTTCCGGGCGCATGGCGCGGATCGTGCGCATGTTGTGCAAACGGTCGGCCAGCTTCACCAGGATCACCCGCAAATCCTTGGACATGGCCATGAACAGCTTGCGGAAATTCTCGGCCTGCTTGGTTTCGCGCGACGAAAGCTGCAGGTTGGTCAGCTTGGTCACGCCATCCACCAGCATCGCCACCTCTTCCCCGAACAGCTCGGCGATCTGGCCGCGGCTGGCCTTGGTGTCCTCGATCGTGTCGTGCAGAAGCGCGGTGATGATGGTGGCATCGTCCAGCCGCTGTTCGGTCAGGATCGCGGCCACCGCGACGGGATGGGAAAAATAGGGTTCGCCCGAATGGCGAAACTGCCCTTCGTGCATCTTCCGCCCGAATTCATAGGCGGCGCGGATACGCTCTTCGTTCGTTTTCGGGTTGTAGTTGCGGACCAGCGCAATGAGGTCTTCGACGGCAATCATCCGGTCCGCACCTTCACGCTCCCGGCCGGGCGCTTCAGCCCTGCCCCTGAGCCTCCATGAGCTGGCGCAGGAGCATTTCCTCGTCCATGTCGTCCTCGGCCGGCTTGTCGCTTTCGGCCCCCATCAGCAGGGCCATCTGATCCTCTTCCGGTTCGTCAACCTCGATCTGGGTCTGGTTGCTTTCGATCAGGCGCTCGCGCAGCTCGTCCGCGGTCTGGGTTTCCTCGGCAATCTCGCGCAGGGCGACGACCGGGTTCTTGTCGTTGTCACGATCCACCGTGATCGGCGCGCCGGCCGAAATCTCGCGTGCGCGATGGGCCGCCAGAAGCACCAGTTCGAACCGGTTCGGGACCTTGTCAACGCAATCTTCAACCGTCACGCGGGCCATGGGAGAGTCTCCAAATTGATCAGGACGTCCAGAGGGAGGGTATTTAGTGACGAATCCTTTCCTTGACAAGCGGGAAATCCCCCCGATCGCTCTCGGGTCGCCGTGGCCGGCCGATCACAAGGGCCGCACCGCCCGGATATCCTCGGGCGGCAGGGCGGCGCACATCTCGGCCACCGTCCTGCCGTCGAGCGGGTGCTGCCATCGAGGCGCCACGTCGCGCATGGGAATCAGGACGAAGGCCCGATCCTGCAGGCGCGGGTGCGGCAGGATCAGGCCGTCGGGCGTGCGCCTGATCTGCGCGCCTGCGGACAGGCCGCGCCACGCGGTCTGCGTTTCCCGGTCGGGAAGAACCAGGTCCCCCATGCAGATCAGATCTAGATCGAGCGTCCGCATCCCCCAGCGCTGCGACCGTGCGCGCCCGAAACGGGCCTCGATCCGGTGCAGAAGACCCAGAAGCTGCCCGGCCGGAAGCGAAGTCTCGATCCGCACCGCCGCATTCACGTAGTCCGGCCCCGCCCCGGCCGGAAAACATGGCGTTGCATAGAACCGACTGACCGCGCGAATCACCACACCATTCCCGGCCAGCGCCGACACAGCCGATGCGATAGTCCGGCAAGGGGGCCAATCACCAAATGGTAGATTCCCCCCCAGCGCGACGACCGCCCCGCACCCGTTTTCCATCATCTTTGCCCCGACAGGCGGGCGTCACCATACTTGCCACGCATTCATTTGGCCTTATGTTGAAGGGACCGTTTCGCTGACCTTTTCAGCCACTCACTCACGAAACACCACATGGCGGAACGGTGAATACCGGAAGGAAAATTTGATGTTTTACAAGGACGAACGGCTTGCGCTGTTCATAGACGGGTCCAACCTCTACGCCGCGGCCAAGGCGCTCGGGTTCGACATCGACTACAAGCTCCTCAGGCAGGAATTCCTCCGTCGGGGCAAGCTGGTCCGGGCCTTCTACTACACCGCCCTGCTGGAAAACGACGAGTATTCGCCGATCCGGCCGCTCGTTGACTGGCTCCACTACAACGGCTTCGCCATGGTGACGAAACCGGCGAAGGAGTACACCGACAGCACCGGGCGCCGCAAGGTCAAGGGCAACATGGATATCGAACTGACCGTGGATGCCATGGAACTGGCGCCGAGGGTGGATCATATCGTACTGTTCTCGGGCGACGGGGATTTCAAGCCGCTGGTGGCCAGCCTGCAAAGGCAGGGCGTGCGGGTGTCGGTGGTCTCCACCATCCGCAGCCAGCCGCCGATGATCTCGGACGAGCTGCGCCGCCAGGCGGACAACTTCATCGACCTCGAGGATCTGCGCGACGTGATCGGCCGGCCTCCGCGCGAACAGCCGGGCGAGCCGCGCAACCTGGCCGGCGCCGGACGCTGAGCCGCGCCGGCGGGCCGCCCGCCCGGCACGCGCCCCCGAATCCGCGGGATTGCCCCGCGAACACCGCCATCGGAAGCGGTTGCCTCTGGACCATCGCGGCCCGAGGCCTTACTCCATGCGCGCAACACCCGCCCGAGGCCCCGAGGACTGCACACCGATGCCGAAACCGCCCCTGACCCTCCGCCTTGCCGCCCCGCGCGGGTTCTGCGCGGGGGTGGACCGCGCCATCCGCATCGTGGAAATGGCGATCGAGAAATGGGGCGCGCCGGTCTATGTGCGCCACGAAATCGTTCACAACCGCTTCGTCGTGGACGGCCTGCGAGCCAAGGGCGCGGTCTTCGTCGAGGAACTCGATGAATGCCCCGACGACCGCCCGGTGATCTTTTCCGCCCACGGCGTGCCGAAATCGGTCCCGGCCGAGGCCGCCCGGCGGCAGATCACGTATGTCGATGCCACCTGCCCGCTGGTCAGCAAGGTCCATATCGAGGCCGCCCGCCATGCCGAGGCCGGCCTTCAGATCGTGATGATCGGCCATCGCGGCCACCCCGAAACCATCGGCACCATGGGCCAGCTGCCCGAGGGCGAGGTGCTGCTGGTGGAAACCCCCGCCGACGTGGCACGACTGCAGGTGCGCGATCCGGCCCGACTGGCCTATGTCACCCAGACCACGCTTTCGGTGGATGACGCGGCCGAAGTGGTCGCGGCGCTGAAGGCGCGCTTTCCCGCCATCATCGGTCCGCACAAGGAAGACATCTGCTACGCCACCACCAACCGGCAGGAAGCAGTCCGCGCCATCGCGCCGAAGGTGGACGCGCTTCTGGTGGTGGGGGCGCCGAACTCGTCCAATTCCCGCCGCCTGGTCGAGGTGGCCACGCGCGCCGGCTGCCCCCGCGCCCAGCTGGTGCAGCGCGCCGACGATATCGACTGGCCGGCGCTGGAGGGGATCGCATCGGTCGGCATCACCGCCGGCGCCTCGGCCCCCGAAATCCTGGTGAATGAAGTCATCGACGCCTTCCGCGCCCGCTTCGACGTCACCATGGAAACCGTCGAGACCGCCGCCGAGAACGTCGCCTTCAACGTCCCGCGCATCCTGCGCGAGCCGGCCCCGACATGACCCCCCGCACGAACCCGGCATGAGCGATCCGCGAACCATCCGCATCTATGACGACCGCGCCGCCGACTACGCGGCGCTGACCGATGCGCACAACGCCGCCGATCCGCGCCTCGCCGCCTTCATCGCCGCCTGCCCGAAGGGCGGGCGGGTGCTGGATCTGGGCTGTGGTACCGGCGCGGCGGCGGCGGAAATGGCGCGGGCGGGGCTGCGGACGGAGGCGACCGACGCCTCGGCGGAAATGGTCGCGCGGGCAGGGGCGCGGCCGGGCGTCATTGCCCGGCAGGAAAGCTTCGCCGCGTTCGATGCCGAGGCGACCCTTGACGGCATCTGGGCCGCCTTCTCGCTGCTGCACGCGCCGCGCGCGGAACTTCCCCGCTACCTCGCCGCCATCCGCCGCGCGCTGAAACCCGGCGGCGTCTTCTTCATCGCCATGAAACTGGGCAGCGGCGAGGCCCGCGACCGGCTGGGGCGGCTCTATTCCTACTACACCGCCGACGAGCTCGACGCCCTGCTGCGCGCGGCCGGCTTCACGATCACCGACCGCACCTTCGGCTCCGGCCCCGGCCTTGACGGCACGGTGTCGGAATGGATCTCGGTGGCCGCCCGTGCCTGAGCTCTACGCCTGGACCGACGGCGCCTGCTCGGGCAATCCCGGCCCCGGAGGCTGGGGCGTGCTGCTGCGGGCGATGGACGGCGAGCGCGTGCTGAAGGAACGCGAACTCAAGGGCGGCGAGCCGCAAACCACCAACA
>JALTNO010000400.1 GCA_027000645.1 Paracoccaceae bacterium
TCTGGAGCCCTTGGGTCTTGATGGTCACGATCATCCTCCGATGATCCCAGAACCCGACCCCGTTCAGGCTCACTTCTCGTTGGAATCACGCCCGCCCTTCAGGCTCATGTGTCATTGGAAGAGGCTATTTCTTGACACCATATCCCTTTTACCATCAGAATTTCTGTTCAGCTTCAGGTGTCCCAAGGGTATTCACCCAAGGGATGAAACGGGAAGCCGGTGCGTTCCTGACATTTCGTCAACGAACAATTCCGGCGCTGCCCCCGCAACGGTAAGCGAGTAGAAAGCGGATCATCGAGCCACTGCGTTTCGACGTGGGAAGGCGATCCGCCCAGGCCTTTCAAGACCCCTCGCGAGCCCGGAGACCGGCCTGAAGCCTGGGGCCTGTTCATGGACAGGCCCCGCGGTTGGTATTGCGGAGGGCGATGCTGCGGCTGACAGGTCCTTTTCCCTGTTTCCGTCTGACTCTTTTCCTCCGCGGTGTCCGTATGTCACCGATTCGCGCGCGGGTGAGCGTGCCGGAGGAAAACAAGTATGAAGAAAGGTTGTATGCCCGCAGCGGTATGTCTGCTGTTGGGTTCTCACTCTGCTTTTGCCGTTGAACTCGATCCCATCATCGTCACCGCGACCCGCACCGCCAAGACGGCGGACGAGACGCTGTCTTCGGTAACCGTCATCACGCGAAAAGAGATCGAGCGCCAGCAGGCGCAGTCCGTCCAGGACCTGCTGCGTGGTGTCCCGGGCGTCGGCATCGCCAACAACGGCGGGCCCGGCAAGGCCACCTCGGTGTTCCTGCGCGGTACCGAGTCCGACCACGTGTTGGTCCTGATCGACGGGGTCAAGGTCGGTTCCGCAACCCTGGGCACCACGGCGTTCCAGGATATTCCCGTCGAGCAGATCGAACGCATCGAGATCGTGCGCGGGCCGCGTTCCAGCCTGTACGGCTCCGAGGCCATCGGTGGGGTGATCCAGATCTTCACCCGCAAGGGCGGCGGCGCGCTCAAACCCTTCTTCAATATCGGCGGCGGCAGTTACCAGACCTACAGCGCCTCGGCGGGCGTCTCCGGTGGCGGCGAGCGTGGCTGGTTCAGCGTAAGCGCAAGCGGTATCGACACCGAGGGCTTCAATGCCTGCAACGGCAAGCCCTCGCCGGGCGGCGCCGGCTGCTTCACCACCGAGCCGGACAAGGACGGCTACCGCAATCTGTCGGGATCCCTGCGGGCGGGCTACCGCTTCGACAACGGTCTCGAGATGGACGTCCATGCGCTGCGCGCCAATGGCAAGAACGAATTCGACGGCTCCGACAACGAGTCCGAGTCGGTGCAGCAGGTCCTTGGCGGGACGCTGCGCTACTCGCCCCTCAGCGTTTGGCACATGACCCTGACGGCGGGACGCAGCCGGGACGAGTCCGACAACTTCAAGGACGGTACCTTCAAGAGTCGCTTCGACACCGAGCGTGACACACTCTCCTTCCAGAACGATATCACCATCGCCGCCGATCATCTGCTCACGGTGGGTGTCGACTACCACGATGACCGTGTCGACGGCACCACCGCCTATGCTGTCACTTCCCGGGACAACACGGGACTGTTTACCCAATATCAGGCTTGGTTTGGCGCCCACGACGTACAATTGTCCTTGCGCCGCGACGACAACGAGCAGTTCGGCAACCGAAACACCGGCGGCGTGGCCTGGGGTTATGCGCTGGGCAAAGGCCTGCGGCTGATCGCGTCCTACGGCACCGCCTTCAAGGCGCCGACCTTCAACGAACTGTACTTCCCCGGCTTTGGCAACCCAAAGCTGCGGCCCGAAGAGTCGCGCAGCGTGGAGTTCGGTTTGCGCGGCGAACCTGCCTGGGGCCGCTGGTCGCTCAACGCCTACGAGACCCGCGTCGATGACCTGATCGCCTACGATGCCTCGCGCTCCGCTTCTAACAACATCGACCAGGCGCGCATCCGCGGCCTTGAAGCGGTACTCGGCACCCGGCTTGGAAACTGGGACCTGAACGCGAACCTCACGCTGCTCGATCCGGAAAACAGATCCGGCGGCGCCAATGACGGTAACGTACTGCCACGCAGAGCCAGGCGATCCTTGCGTCTCGACGCCGATCGCGACTTCGGTCATTACCGCCTGGGGGCAACCCTGCTCGCCGCAGGCAAGCGCTATGACGATCTTGCCAATACCCGCGAGCTAGGCGGTTACGCAACCATTGATCTACGTGCCGAGTATGCGCTGACTGGGGATTGGCGTGTGCAGGCACGTGTCGAGAATCTGCTCGACAAGGACTACGAGACCGCCGCCTACTACAACCAGCCGGGACGCAGCCTGTACCTGACCCTGAGATATCAACCCTGATTACAAATGACACCACCCAAGAAGCCCGTCATGTTGACACTATCGACCCGCAATCAAATCCTGATCGGCGCCGTACTGGCGCTGCTACTCATCGCCACCCGCGGCCAGCACTTCGCCACATCGCTACAGCTGCCCGGCGCTTCTTGGGCGGTATTCTTTCTCGCCGGCGTGCACCTGCGGCCGGTGTGGGTCTTGCCGGCCCTGCTTGCCTTCGTCTGGGGACTGGATTTCACCCCTCACCTGCTCAGCGGCGCCAGCCTGGTGGAGATCGTGAGTGGCGGTCAGGCCTTTTGTCTGACTCCTGCCTACGTCTTCCTGGTGCCAGCCTACGCCGCCCTCTGGTTCGCCGGGCGCTGGTATGCGCGGCGGCATCGGTTTGAATGGCGCACACTGCTTCCGCTTGCTACCGCCGCACTGGCCGGCGCGTCGGCCTGCGAGCTGTTCTCCAGCGGCGGATTTTATTTCTTCTCCGGCCGCTTTGCCGAGCCGACCTTCGCCGAGTTCGGCGCGCGGCTGGTGAAATATTTCCCCGACTACCTGCACTCGCTGGCGTTCTATGTCGGGATCGCCGCCACAGCACATGCGATGTTCGGTCTCGCTGCCGGTGCGCACCGTGTCCGCAGGGCAACAGCGGCATAACGTCGATGGCGGGCATGTCCGATCGGCAACAGCGCCACCGGAATCGCATGCAACGCAAGAAGGCAGTGATCGACACCGCCATCGCGCGTGCCGATCGCGACCAGGGCCTGCTGCTAGTGCTCACCGGCAACGGCAAGGACAAATCCACCTCGGCCTTCGGCATGATGGCGCGGTCGCTGGGGCACGGCATGAAAGTTGGCGTGGCGCAGTTCATCAAGGGGCGCAGTGATACGGGCGAAGAAGGCTTCTTTCGCCGGGACCCCAACGTCACTTGGCACGTGCTTGGCGAGGGCTTCACCTGGGAGACGCAGAACCTGGCGCGCGATAGCGAGACCGTGCAACGCGGCTGGGCCGTGGCCCGGGAGATGCTGCGCGATCCTTCGCTGGGCCTGGTCGTACTCGATGAAATCACCTACCCGCTCAAGTACGGCTGGCTGGATATCGCCTCCGTGCTCGACGACCTGGCGGGCCGCCCGCCGATGCAGCACGTGGTTATCACCGGTCGCGCCGCGCCCGACGCGCTGATCGAGGCGGCCGACACCGTCACCGAGCTGCGCGACGTCAAACACGCCTTCCGCGCCGGTATCCGCGCACAACAGGGGGTGGATCTATGAGCGAAACGCGTCGCTGCCCCGCGCTGTTCGTCGCCGCGCCCGCCTCCGGCCAGGGCAAGACCACGGTCACCGCGGCACTGGCCCACCGCTACCGGGACCAGGGACTGCACGTGCGCGTGTTCAAGACCGGCCCGGACTTCCTTGACCCCATGATCCTCGAACGCGCCTCCGGCAACCCGGTGTATCAACTCGACCTGTGGATGGGCGGTGAAGATCACTGCCGCCAGCTTTTATATGAAGGCGCGGGCGAGGCCGACCTGATCCTCATCGAGGGCGTGATGGGCCTCTACGACGGCGAGCCTTCCAGCGCCGATCTCGCCATGCTATTCGGCATCCCAGTGCTCGCCGTGATCGACGCCGGCGCCATGGCGCAGAGCTTCGGCGCCGTAGCCCAGGGTCTCGCGAACTATCGCCCTGGGCTGTCCTTTGCCGGCGTGTTCGCCAACCGCGTCGCGGGCGAGCGTCACTACCAGATGCTCGCCGAGAGCCTGTCGCCGGGCGTGACTGCATATGGCTGGCTGGCATGCGATCCCGACCTCGCCCTGCCGGAACGCCACCTCGGCCTGGTGCGGGCCGCCGAGGTCGGCGATCTCGACGCGCGTATCGCGCGGGCCGCCGGCGCGCTCAAGGCGGTGGGCGAGACCCTGCCGCCGCCGGTAGCCTTCGCCGCCCCGACGCCCTCAGAGGTGACGCCGCGGCTGGCGGGCGTGCGCATCGCCGTGGCCCATGATGCGGCCTTTGCCTTCCTGTATCGCGCCAATCTGGATCTGCTGCGCGCGCTGGGCGCGGAACTCGTGTTCTTCTCGCCGCTCGAGGACGACGCGCTGCCGGAGGCGGGCGCCGTTTACCTGCCCGGCGGCTATCCCGAACTGCACCTGGACCGGCTCGCCTCCAATGCCGGGATGAAAGCGGCCCTTTGCGCCCACCACGCCAAGGGCCGTCCCCTCGTGGCGGAATGCGGCGGCATGCTGTACCTGCTGGAGTCGCTGACCGACGCGCAGGGCCGCACCGCCCCGATGACCGGCCTGCTGCCGGGCCATGCCGTCATGCAGGACCGGCTCACCCACCTCGGCCTGCACCGTATCGATCTGCCGGAAGGCACGCTGCGCGGGCATGCGTTCCATTACTCGCGGATGGAGAGTCCGCTCACATCGATCGCCTATTCACAGGCAGCCCGAAACCGCGGCGCGGGAGAGCCGATTTATCGTCAAGGCCGGCTGACGGCGTCCTATCTGCATGGCTACTTTCCTTCCAACCCGGCGGCAACCGCACGACTGTTTCTTCCATGACGCGATTCACCGAACAGGAAAGAAGCGCTGTGTATCGCGCGATGCGCGAACGGCGCGACATGCGCCATTTTCTGCCCGATCCCATGGATCCGAAGATACTTGCACGTCTGCTTGCCCCCGCACACCAGGCGCCGAGCGTCGGACTCATGCAGCCGTGGCGTTTTATTCATGTAGCAGACGCGGCATTGCGCGAGCGGATTGCGTCCCTGGTCGCGGAGGAGCGTGAAGCCACCGCCATGGCGCTGGGTGATCGCGCGGGGGAGTTTCTGCGGCTCAAGGTGGAGGGCGTGCGCGAATGCGCGGAGTTGCTGGTCGCAGTGCTTGCGCCCGACGATGGCACGGTGTTCGGCCGCCGTACCTTGCCCGAAGAGATGGCCCTGTGCTCGATGGCCTGCGCCATCCAGAACCTGTGGCTGGCCGCCCGCGCCAAAAATCTGGGGCTCGGTTGGGTCTCGATGTTCGATCCCGCCACCCTTGGCCGCCTGCTTGCCGTGCCCGCAGGCGCCAAACCTGTCGCCATCCTCTGCCTCGGGCACGTGAAGGCCTTCTATCCCATACCGATGCTGGAACTGGAAGGCTGGAGGCGGGGACGCCCGTGGCAGGAGCTGGTTTTTCACGACACCTGGGGCAACTCGGAACCACTATCGTGAGCCAGGGACCCCAGCGCATCGTCTGCCTCACCGAGGAGACCACCGAGACCCTGTACCTGCTCGGCGAGCAGGATCGCATCGTCGGCATCTCCGGCTTCACCGTGCGCCCGCCCCGGGCCCGCAGGGAAAAACCCAAGGTGTCGGCCTTCACCAGCGCAAAGATCGACAGGATCCTGGCGCTGGAACCGGACCTGGTGCTGGGCTTCTCCGATCTGCAGGCAGACATCGCCGCGCAGTTGATCCGCGCCGGCGTCGCGGTGCATGTCTTCAACCAGCGCACGGTGGACGACATCTTCGCCATGATCCGCATGCTCGGTGCCATGGTCGGTGCCGCCGAAAAGACGCATGCCTTGATCGGCGAACTTCGGGAAGGGCTCGCGGCCATCGATCAGTCGGCCGCAAGCCTGCCACGCCGCCCGCGCGTTTATTTCGAAGAGTGGAACGATCCGCTGATCTCCGGCATCGGCTGGGTGTCGGAGCTGATCCGGCTCGCCGGCGGCGAGGACTGCTTTGCCGAACTCGCGGGCGGGACATCCGCGAAACACCGCATCATTGCCGATCCGGCCGAGGTCGTGCGCCGCGCCCCGGACATCATCATCGGCTCCTGGTGCGGCAAGCGCTTCCGCCCCGAGCAGGTCCGGGCGCGGCCGGGCTGGGACGCGATCCCGGCGGTGCGGGGCGGCCATGTCTACGAGATCAAGTCCTGCGACATCCTACAGCCCGGGCCGGCGGCGCTGACCGACGGCGTGCGGCAGTTGCACGCCATTGTGCAGCGATGGGCAGAGCGCCCATGCTGACCACCGCCTTGTCCGCCCTGGCTGCGGTCTTGCTGGACGGGTGGCTCGGCGAACCCCGGCGCTGGCATCCCCTGGCCGGCTTCGGCGCCCTGGCGGGGCGGGTCGAGAAGGTTCTGTATGGCGGCGCCGAGACGCCCCCGCGCGGCCACCGGCTCCGGGGCGCGCTGGCCGTGCTGTGCCTGCTCCTGCCCCTCACGGCCGCCGCCGCGGCACTCACCCGGCTGCCCGGCGCCGGAACGGCCATCGGCGTGGTCCTGCTCTACTTCGCCCTCGGTCACAAGAGCCTGCACGATCACGCCCGGCCGGTGGCCGAGGCCTTGCGGGCCGGCGACGAGGCCGCCGCGCGCCGCCACGCAAGCCTCATGGTCAGCCGCGACCCGGCGGCGCTGGACATCGAGCAAGCGGCGACCGAGTCGGTGCTGGAGAACGGCAACGACGGGGTGTTCGGCGCGCTGTTCTGGTTCGCCGTCGCGGGCGGTGCCGGGGCCGTGCTCTACCGGCTGGCCAATACCTTGGACGCCCTGTGGGGCTATCGCAACCCGCGCTATCTTCATTTCGGCCGGGCGGCGGCGCGCCTCGACGATGCGCTCAATTTCATCCCGGCGCGGCTCACGGCGCTGACCTACGCGATCCTCGGCCACACCCGGCAGGCGCTCACGTGCTGGCGGTCGCAGGCCCCGGCCTGGGACAGCCCCAACGCCGGGCCGGTGATGGCGGCCGGCGCGGGGGCGCTGGGCATCCGCCTGGGCGGGCCGGCCCGTTATGAGGGGACGTGGCATCAGCGGCCCGTCCTCGGCGCCGGCCGGGCGCCGGGCATCGCCGACATCGAGCGGGCGCTCGGGCTGGTGCGGCGGGGGGTGGGGCTGTGGCTCGGCGCGCTGCTCATCGCCGGGGGGCTCGGCCATGCTTGAGCACGGGGGCAACGTCCGGCAGGCGGCGGCGCGCTACGGCATCGCCGTCGAGGACTGGCTCGATCTGTCCACCGGCATCAACCCCAACGGCTGGCCGGTACCGCCGGTCCCGCCCGAGTGCTGGGCGCGTCTGCCGGAAGACGGAGACGGGCTGGAGGCGGCCGCACAAGGCTATTACGACGCCGGGCATGTGTTGCCGGTGGCCGGCTCCCAGGCGGCGATCCAGGCGTTGCCGCGACTGCGCCCGCCGTGCCGCATGGCCGTGATCCATCCAGGCTACGCCGAGCACGCGCAGGCCTGGCGGCGCGCGGGCCATGCCGTCAGCCTTGTTGCCGGGGAACGCTTGGACGACGCCGTCACGCGGGCGGACGTGCTGCTGCTGATCCACCCCAACAATCCCACCGGCGCGCGTTTCCCCCTCGATCGGCTGCTCGACTGGCACCGGCGCCTCGCCGCGCGCGGCGGCTGGCTGATCGTGGACGAGGCCTTCATGGATGTCACGCCCGGGGACAGCCTGTGCCCTTTCAGCGCGCGCGAGGGCCTGATCGTCCTGCGCTCGCTGGGCAAGTTCTTCGGCCTGGCCGGGGCGCGGGTGGGCATCGTCTGCGCACATCCAGCGCTGTTGGCACGACTGCACACGCTGCTCGGTCCCTGGACGGTGAATGCGCCCGCGCGCTGGATCGCAACGGCCGCCCTCAACGATCGGGTGTGGCAGACAGGTTCGCGTCAACGTCTCCTGGCGGAGGGCGCGCGTCTACACGCCTTGCTCACGAACCACGGGCTGGAACCCGCCGGCGGCTGCGCCTTGTTTCAATGGGTACGCCCCCCCCATGCACAAGAGATTCACGGGGCCCTGGCCCGCCAGGGCCTCCTCACCCGCCTGTTCGCCGATCCCCCGGCCCTGCGCTTCGGCCTGCCCGGGGACGAAGGCGGCTGGAACCGGCTCGAGGCCGCCCTGCGCCGCCTCACCGTCGGCGTTGCCGCGGAGGCCGCGCGGTGAGTGCCCGTACCCTGATGATCCAGGGCACCACCTCGGACGCCGGCAAGAGCCTGCTGGTCACCGCCTTGTGCCGCTGGCTGGCCCGCCGGGGCGTGCGCGTGGCGCCGTTCAAGCCGCAGAACATGGCGCTGAACAGCGCGGTCGCCGCCGACGGCGGCGAGATCGGCCGCGCCCAGGCGGTGCAGGCGATGGCCTGCGGGGTGGAGCCGCACACCGACATGAACCCGGTGCTGCTCAAGCCCAACACCGACCGGGCCGCCCAGGTGATCGTCCAGGGCCGCGCGGTCGGCAACCTGGACGCGCGCGCCTACCACGACTACAAGCGCATCGCCCGGGCCGCGGTGCTGGACTCCTACAAGCGCCTCGCCGCCCGCTTCGAGGTGGTCCTCGTCGAAGGCGCCGGCTCGCCCGCCGAGATCAACCTGCGCGAGGGCGACATCGCCAACATGGGCTTCGCCGAGGCCGTGGACTGCCCGGTCATCCTGGCCGCCGACATCGACCGCGGCGGGGTCTTCGCCCATATCATGGGCACCCTGGCCCTGCTGCCGGACTCGGAACGCGCGCGCATCCAGGGCTTCGTCATCAACAAGTTTCGCGGCGACCTCGCCCTGCTGCAACCGGGGCTGGACTGGCTGGCGCGACGCGCCGGCCGGCCGGTGCTGGGCGTGCTGCCCTGGCTCGAAGGTCTGCACCTAGAGGCCGAGGACGCGCTGCCGCGCGACGCCGCGCGCGGGGCGGAAGGCGGCCGGCTGCGGGTCGTCGTGCCCGCCCTGCCGCGCATCAGCAACCACACCGACCTCGACCCCCTGCGCCTGCACCCGCAGGTGGACCTGCGGCTCGTCGGTCCCGGCGAAGCCATCCCGCCCGCGGACCTGATCATCCTGCCCGGCTCCAAGAGCGTGCGCGCCGACCTCGCCTGGCTGCGCGCCGGGGGCTGGGAGGCGGCGATCCGCCGGCACTTGCGTTACGGCGGCAGGCTCATCGGCATCTGCGGCGGCTTCCAGATGCTCGGCCGGCGCATCCACGACCCTCTGGGCCTCGAAGGCGAGGCCGGGAGCAGTGAAGGTCTCGGCCTGCTCGACCTGGAGACGACGCTGGAACACGAGAAACAGTTGCGTAATGTTCGCGGCACCCTGGCGATCGACGAGGCACCGGTGCAGGGCTACGAGATCCACGCGGGCGCAAGCCGCGGGCCCGCCCTCGCCCGGCCGGCGGTGCGGCTCGACCGCGGCCCCGAGGGCGCCCTCGGCGACGACGGCCAGATCCTCGGCACCTACCTGCACGGCCTGTTCGAGTCGCCGCCGGCCTGCCGCGCATTGCTGGCCTGGGCCGGGCTGCGCGAGGCGTCGCCTCACGACTACCCCGCGCTGCGCGAGGCGGCCATCGAGCGCCTGGCCGACGCGGTGGAACGGCATCTCGATACCGCCCGCCTGCTCGGGCTGCTCGACCTCGAGGCGCGGCCGGCATGAGCGCCGGGATGACCCTGATCCTCGGCGGCGTGCGCTCGGCCAAGAGCCGCCTGGCCGAGCGCCTGGCCCAGGACAGCGGCCTGCCGGTCACCTGCATCGCCACCGCCACCGCGGACGACGATGAAATGCGCGCGCGCCGGCCGGCAACCTGGTCGCTAGTGGAAGAGCCCTTCCAACTCGCAGCGACCCTGCACACCCACGCGGCCCCCGATCGCTGCCTGCTCGTCGACTGCCTGACGCTCTGACTCACCAACCTGTTGATGTCGGCGGACGAGCGCGCACTCGAACGGGAGCGCGCGGCGCTGCTGGAGACGCTGCCGCACCTGCCGGGCCGGATCCTCCTGGAGCCTCTTCCAATGACACATGAGCCTGAAGGGCGGGCGTGATTCCAACGAGAAGTGAGCCTGAACGGGGTCGGGTTCTGGGA
>JALTNO010000401.1 GCA_027000645.1 Paracoccaceae bacterium
CGAATTCGCCCGAGCCGGGGATCATGGTGACGGACTTCACCATGCCTTCGGCGGTGGCGGTCTCCACCAGCGGGCGGAACACCTCGAAGGAGAGCTGCGGGATGCGATTGCCGAATTTCTCCAGCGGCAAGTCCTCGAACATCACATAGGCAGTGCCGCGGTAGGCCGGGGCATTGCCCGTGCCCATCTTCGCCTCGATGAACGGGTCCGGCGTCTGGGTCTCGTCGCCCTTGTAAAGCCGCCATGTCACGCCCGAAAGGTCCAGCGGCTTGCCGTCGGCCCATACGCGCCCGATGCCGGAGATCGGCCCTTCACACAGCGCCACGGCAAAGGAGGCGGTGTAGGTGTAGGTCGTGGTGGTGACCTTCGGCCCGCCGCCGCCCTTGCCGCCGCCGGTGGAGCTGGTGGACACGGTCTCGGTGAAATCCGTGGCCCAGATAATGTTGCCGCCCAGCCGCATCCGGCCCCAGACGCGCGGAATCACCGCGCCTTCGGTGGAGGTGGTGACCGCGAGGTTTTCAAGCCGCGCGCCCTTGACGGTCTGGCCCGGTGCCAGCGACGAAACTACGAGTGCGTCCACCAGCGATCCCGCCATGGAGCCGATGGCCCCGCCGATGACGGCGGAGGACACGCCGAGAATGCCGCCGCCGATCGAGGCCCCGATTGCCGAGCCGGCGGATGCGAGAATGATGGACGCCATCGCTCAGCCCTTCTCGCGATCCGGCGCCGGGAACCGGAACGCGAAGGCGATGCGGCGCTCCCAGGCCTCGGTCAGCGGTTCCTCGATGACGCCGGTGCGCTCATAGGCATGAATGAAGTGCGGACGCGCACTGCGATCGCGCCGCGACGACAGAATCCCCGCGTGTTTCGCGATCGCGCCCTGCCGCATCCGGAACAGCACCACGTCACCGGTGCGGGCGTCGGCCACCTCGATCTCGACCATCGCCGCCCGCGCCGCCTCGGCCAGCACCTCGACAGGCCCCGCTTCGCCCCAGTCGCGGGAGTACGGCGGCACTGGCATCGGTTCGGGGCCGATCACCTCGCGCCACACGCCGCGCAGCAGCCCGAGGCAGTCGCAGCCCACGCCTTTCACGGAGGCCTGGTCGTGATAGGGCGTGCCGATCCAGCCACGCGCCGCCTTCACGATGCGCGCTGGCATGATATTGGCCTTTCCGACGCTCACAGCACGCCTCCGGTGTTGGGATCGCCGCTCGAAGCGATGCGGATCACGGTGTCCTGTCCGGGGATGTGCGGGAAGCCGCGGAAGTTCGCGGCATTGGCGAATTTCGCCTTGCAGGTCTCGAACGCCTTGTCGCAGCCGGCGAAAATGTCGAAGGCATCGCCGGTGGCGAGCGGTCGCACCGGGATCTCCATCAGCGTTATGGTGACGGTGGAGCTCGCGAGCGCGTGCATCATGATCTCGGCCTTGCGCCCGGCGTTGACCCCGCTGGTCCAGGAGAGCGTGCCCATCGCAAACCAGCCGTCGGCGAAACCCGCCAACCCTGAAGCGGTGAACGCGCGCGCGCCCGAAACCGTCACCACCGATCCGCTGCCCTTGTTGGCCGGATCGTTCAGGTTCACGCCACAGCGCGCGTCGCCAAGGATGGCATCGCAACTGGCCTGAAAAGTCCGCCCGACGCTCTGGTTCAGGACATGGGCGAGTGAGCGCATCTCGGCAACGAACTGCACCCGGCCCCGCCGGACCTGACCGATGGCCCCGCGCCGCATCAGCACGCGCTGGCTGGTATCGGTCCAGTTCACCCGCCAGATTTCCACGGCGGCATTGTCCCAGCGCCCGTCGAGAATGTCGGTTTCTGTGATGGTGGTGGAGGTCAGCACCCCTTCTGCGTCCTGGGCGTCGACCGAGAGATCGGAGCCCGAGCGGATTTCCGAGGCGGTGAAGCCGCTCTCCGGCTGAAACGTCGTGCCGTCGAAGGTGAGAGGAAGGTCGTGATCGGTGAAGCCGAACACCTGTCCGTCGGCGCGGGTCAGCCGCCAGCACCAGGACAGAGTCGTGGTGCCGCCGTCGAGATGCGCCTGCATGCCGGTGGGGAGGATTTTCATCGGCAGGTTCCCGTCATGCGGTCATCAAGATCGGCGATCCAGCGCGCCCAGGCGGGCGGTATGGCGGTGATTGTCGCGGCATGCGGCCGGTTAAGGCGGGCTTCGCCATAGGCCATGCAGCCCGCATCACCAACGCCCATCGTTGCGGCGCAGCCGTTCAGCAGGATCAGCATTGCGGCCGTCGCGAACCGCCTTGCGCCCCGCTTCCAGCTTCCTGAGCGTGTCTTCATATGCATCGCGTTCAGCCTCCCGTTTACGTGCGCGCTTTCCTTCCACACGGCCCAAGACGCGGCCAAGAACCAGCCCGCCGAAGGTGCCCAGCGCCGCTACCAGCCAGACCAGGACCTCAGCCATCGCTCCTCTCCCCGCGCGCTGCAGCGACGCAAAGGGCGACGACAAGAACGCCAAGGCTGCCGCCCAGGATGAAGCCCGCCAGAAACTCAATCATCGCCTCGGAACCCCCGTTCGATCCGTTCGCGCAGGCCAATCAGGCCGAGGCCGAGGAAAATCAGGCCGGCGGGCGAGGCGT
>JALTNO010000402.1 GCA_027000645.1 Paracoccaceae bacterium
ATGACCATCGACCGTTCCATCAAGATCGCGCCGTCGATCCTTTCGGCGGATTTTGCCGATTTCGGGCGCGAGATCCGGGCCATCGAGGCGCAGGGCGCCGACTGGGTGCATGTGGACGTGATGGACGGCCACTTCGTGCCCAACCTCACCTTCGGCCCGCCGGCGGTGAAGGCGTTTCGCCCGCATGTCACCACCTTCATGGACGTGCATCTGATGATCGCGCCGGTGGATCCCTATATCGACGCCTATGCAAAGGCCGGCGCGGACATGATCACCGCCCATGTCGAGGCCGGCCCCCACATCCACCGCACGATGCAGGCCATCAAGGCCGCCGGCTGCAAGGCGGGCGTGGCGCTCAACCCCGGCACCCCTACCTCGGCCATCGAGCATGTTCTGGATCTTGCCGACATGGTGCTGGTGATGACCGTCAACCCCGGCTTTGGCGGGCAGAAATTCATCGACATGACGGAAAAGGTCCGCCGCGTACGCGCGATGATCGGCGACCGGCCCGTGCATATCCAGATCGACGGCGGGGTGACCCCGGAAACCGCGCCGCTGGTGGCGGCGGCCGGCGCCGACGTGCTGGTCGCCGGATCGGCCGTGTTCAAGGGCGGCTCGGTCGAAAACCCCGCCCACTATGGCGACAACATCCGCGCCATCCGCCGCGCCGCCGAAGGGGCGCTTGCCGGTGCGGCCTGATCCTTTTCATTGTGCAACATTCACCAATGCGCAATCATGAATGGGTGACGACACCGCTGGAAGGGGAGGACCGGCATTGGAACTGACACGCAGATTCCTGTTGCGAAGCGCGGGTGCGGGGCTGGGCCTGGGGGCCCTGGGCATCCGCGCGGGCTGGAGCGCCACGACATTGCGGCTCGGCCCGATGGAACTGACCACGCTTTCGGACGGTTACCTCGTACAGCCGGCCTCCTTCGTTCTGGCCGAGCTGCCGGAGGAAGACTACCTGCCCATCCTCGAACGCTACGGCATCTCGTCCGAGGGGTTTCGCCCCGAATGCAACATCACCCTGCTGCGCGACGGCGAGCGGGTGGTGCTGTTCGATGCCGGCTCGGGTTCGGGCTTCGTGCCAACCGCGGGTGAGCTGCCACAGGCCCTGGAGGCCATCGGGCTGGACCCCGCGGAGGTCACCCACGTGATCTTCACCCACGGCCATGCCGACCACCTCTGGGGCATTCTGGACGATTTCGACGAGCCGTTCTTCCCCGAGGCCCAGCACATGATGGGCCGGGCCGAGTTCGACTTCTGGTTCGATCCCGACACCGTGAACAGGGTGCCGGAAAACCGGACCGGCATGGCCGTGGGCGCCAAACGGCGACTCGACCTGATGGGAGATGCCTTCACCCTGTTCGAAGACGGCGACGAGATCCTGCCCGGCGTCGCCGCGCGGATGACCGCCGGGCACACGCCGGGACACATGTCGTTCGAGCTGCGCGCGGGATCGCAGTCGGTGATGATCCTCGGCGACGTGGTGACCAATCATCACCTGAACTTCGAACGCCCCGACCTGCCTTCGGCGCCCGATCAGGACAAGCAGATGGCGGCCGCGACCCGCCGCCGCCTGCTCGACCGGCTCGCCGCCGAGCAGATGCCGCTGATCGGCTTTCACCTGCCCGGCGGCGGTTTCGGCCGGGTCGAGCGGCAGGGAAGCGGCTTCCGCTTAGTGCCGGCCGAGGCCTGAGCGAAAGGAAGGAGACCACCATGGCCGCCATTCCCCCGGTCTGCGAATTCGGCCTCAAGGCCCCCGACTTCACCCTGCCCGGCACCGACGGCCGGACCTGGAGCCTGCGCGACGTGGCCGGCCCCAGGGGCACGCTGATCATGTTCATCTGCAATCACTGCCCCTATGTGCTGGCGGTGATCGACCGGATCGTGCGCGACGGGCACGACCTGCAGGCGCTGGGAATCGGCGTGGCGGCAATCAGCTCCAACGACGCCACCGCCTATCCGGCGGACAGCTTCGACAACATGAAGAAGCTGGCCGCGCGGCACGGCTTCACCTTCCCCTATCTCTACGACGAAAGCCAGGAGGTGGCGCGCGCCTATGGCGCCGTCTGCACGCCGGACTTCTTCGGCTACAACGCCGATCTCGAACTGCAGTATCGCGGCCGGCTGGACGCCTCGCGCAAGCAGGCCGGACCGCCCGACCTGCGCCGGGACCTTTTCGAGGCGATGAAGCAGGTGGCCGAAACCGGCCGCGGCCCGGCCGAGCAGATCCCCTCCATGGGCTGTTCCATCAAGTGGAAGGAAACCGCGTGAACGCCATCGTCTTCGATCTGGACGGCACGCTGGTGGACAGCGCGCCCGACATCCGCGACATCGCCAACAGGGTGCTGGCCGAACAGGGGGCCGGGCCGATCTCGCTGGAACAGACCCGCAGCTTCATCGGCAATGGCGCCGCCGTCTTCGTCGAACGCATGAGCGCCGCCCGCGGCATCGACTCCGATCCCGACCGCCTGGCTGCCATGCATGCACGCTTCGAAGAGCTCTACAACACGGCCGCCGGCCTCTCCCGCCTCTACCCCGGCGTGGCCGAAGCCCTGCGCATCCTCAGGGACAGCGGCTTCGC
>JALTNO010000403.1 GCA_027000645.1 Paracoccaceae bacterium
GCCCGGCCCGAGGATGTCGAAACCGCCATCTGCGAGCGGATCGAAAATGCGCTGGATGCGGTCACCGCGCTGGATCGCCAGTCCTGCGAATCGCGCGAAGGGCTTGCCCGCGCCACCGCCGAGATGATCGAGGGCGAGGATTTCCAGGCCTTCGTGGCCGACGTGAAGTCGCAGGTCGAGGCGATCACCGATTTCCCCGACAGGGCCGAAACCGTGCGGGTGACACCGCTGGGCCTGACCGATTTCGTGGCATCGGTGGCGGTCACCGGAATTGCCGGGCGCACCGCCCTGAAGGACTATGCCGAGGATCTGCGCACCCGCATGCTGCGCCGGGGCGGGGTTCCGATCGTCGAGATCCGCGGCTTTTCCACCCGCGAGCTGCGCGTCGGCCTGCGCCGCGAGGCGCTGCGCAGCTTCGGCCTGTCGGTCGAGGACGTCGCCCGCGCCATCGCCGCAGGCAGCCTCGACCTGCCCGCCGGCTCCATCGAGATGCGCGACGAAAGCTTCCTGATCCGCGTGGCCGAGGAACGCCAGCGCGTCGAAACCCTGTCCGATCTGGTGATCCGCTCGGCCGCCAATGGCGGGCAGGTGCGGCTGGGCGAGGTGGCCGAGATCACCGAACGCTTTGCCCTGGACGAGGACCGGATCACCTTCGACGGGGCACCCGCGGCCATTCTGGACATCTACAAGACCGGCGCGCAGGATGCGTTGCGGGTCATGGACCGGATCATCGCCTTTCTGGATGCCGAACGCGCCCGCGCGCCGGAAGGCGTGACGCTGGAGATCACCTCGGACAACACGTCGGTAGTGCGCGAGCGACTTCAGCTGGTGGTGGTCAACGGGGTGCAGGGGCTGGTGCTGGTGTTCCTGCTGCTGTGGGCGTTCTTCGGCCTGCGCTTTGCCTTCTGGGTGGCCATGGGGCTGCCCGTGTCGTTCATGGGCGGGGTCTTCCTGATGTGGGTGATGGGCTATTCGCTCAACCTGATGACCACGCTGGGCCTGCTGATCGTGATCGGTCTGCTGATGGACGATGCGATCGTGATCTCGGAAAACATCGCCCGGCTGCGCGAAGGCGGCATGGCCCCGCTTCGGGCCGCCAGCGAAGGCGCGCGGCAGGTGTTTCCCAACGTGCTGGCCTCGTTCGGGACCACGGCGATGATCTTCGGGTCGCTGGCGTTCCTGTCGGGCGATCTGGGCGCGGTGCTGCGGGTGGTGCCGGTGGTGATGCTGTTCGTGCTTGCCGTCTCGTTGATCGAGGCATTCCTGATCCTGCCTCACCACCTTGTCCACGGGCTGCAGGTCCGGAGCCGGCCGGGGGGCGTGGCGGCGCGTGCCAACGCCGCCCTTGTCTGGCTGCGCGAACGTGCCGTGGGGCCGCTGGTGGACCTGACCATCCGACACCGCTATGCCACTGCCGGGATTGCGGTGGCGGTGATGGCCTCGTCGGTGGGCATGCTGTCCGGCGGCTACCTGAAATTCGTGGCCTTCCCCGAGCTTGACGGCGACACCATCGTTGCCCGGCTGCTGCTTCCGCAGGGCACCCCGCAGGAGCGGACCGAGGAAGTCGTGGCAAGGATCGAGGCGGGGATTGCGGAAACCGACGCCGCTCTCAGCCCCCTCCAGCCGGGCGGCGCGCGGCTGGTGCGGCATGTGTCCGTGTTCTACGGGCAGAACCGGGACGCCTTTGAAACCGGCCCGCATGTGGCCACGGTCAGCGTCGATCTGCTGCCGTCGGAGCAGCGAAACAGCCGCCCCGACGAGATCATGGAGCACTGGCGCAAGGCGGTGGGTGAACTGCCCGACGTGATCAGCCTGAAATACGCCGAATCAACCATCGGTCCGGCCGGCATCGCCATCGACATGCGCCTCAAGGGCGACGATCTGGCCTCGCTCGCGGCTGCTGCGCAAGAGCTGAAAAGCTGGATCCGCAGCTATCGCGGCGTGACCTCGGTGCTGGACGACCTGCGCCCCGGCAAGCGCGAATTCCGCATCCGCCTGAACGATGCCGCGGCGCCGATGGGCATCACCGCGGCGATGGTTGCAGGCCAGCTGCGCGCGGCCTGGCTGGGCAGCACGGTCAGCGAGATGCAGGTGGATGGCCACCTGCTGGAAGTCACGGCGATCCTGGATGAATCCGGCCGCCGCTCGCTGGCGGCCTTCGACGATTTCGTGATCACCCGCCCGGATGGCAGCTTCGTGCCGCTGCGGCTGGTGGCCGAGATCGAAACCGGTCAGGGCTACAACCGCATCAACCGCGAGGACGGGCTGCGCACGGTGACGGTGCAGGGCACCATCGACACCCGCATTGCCAACGCCGCCGCCATCGTCAGCGATACGCTGAAGCGATTTGTCCCCGACCTGCTGGCGCGCTACCCCGGCATCGTTCTCGATGTGGAAGGCCAGCGTGCCGAGGCCGCCAAGACCCAGAAATCCATGCTCAAGGGCTTCCTGGTCGGGCTGATCGGGGTCTTCCTGCTGCTCAGCTTCCTGTTCCGCTCCTATGTGGAACCGATCGTCGTGATGCTGATCATCCCGCTGTCGCTGGCCGGTGCCATCTATGGCCACATCCTCATGGGCCTGGACTT
>JALTNO010000404.1 GCA_027000645.1 Paracoccaceae bacterium
TTGCGCCCCCTCGGCCCCGTCCCGCCCCTGAATCGCGCGGCCGATCACCTGCAGGCGTATCAGGACGAAGGCGGTGGCAACGATGCCCGGAAATCCGATCACTGAACGGGAGGCTTCGGAAATGTTCTGCAACTGCTCGAACAGGTTGACCGCTCCGCGCAGCACCACAAGCGCACCCAGCAGCGCGATGTAGCGCCGCGCCTGCCGCAGGCGGGATTCGGGGATGTCGGCAAGGTTTGCGGAGGTCCGGAGCGCCAGAAGCTGATCGGCGAGCCACCTGTAGAACAGGAAAATCGTCACCCAGGCCGGCACCGCCTGCAGGATCAGCGAGCCGCGAAAACCCAACGTCCCCGACATGCGGACCGCCATCGCGATGGCCACGATGCCCGCAATCTGCAGCAACAGCACGAGAACCGATGCCAGGATGCTCCAGAGCCCGGTATTGCGCGTGCCGAATCTGCGCAGATAGTCGCCGATCCGCCGGGACCAGGCCCGGGCCCTGAACAGCAGCACCACTCCCGCGCCGAGCAGTGCGGCAATGATCAGGGCATTGTTGCGCAGCTGTTCGCGGGCCGAGGGGCGCGCCAGTTGCGCCTGCGTTTCGCCGGTCAGCGCCTGGGCGGCGATGCTCAGATCCCGCATCGCCTCGGACCAGCCGGACGGATCGAGCGGAGATGGTCCCCGATGGAGGATCTTCCGGGTCTGCCGTTCGCGCACGATCCGGTCGATTTCCGCAATCAGGCCGTTGGCGCGGGTGAAGGCCTCGTCGGCCACCACGCTGGGCACCCGCAGCTCGTCATACTGGCGCTGAAGGCTGGCGCGCAGCGCGGCCAGGTCGGCGGGCTCTTCGCGCCCGTCCTCGGGCGGGGGGCCCAGAACCTCCAGCTGCGCCCTGAGCGACTGCAGGCGGCTTCGGTTGGCGTCGCGGGTCTTGCGAAAGGTCTCGCGGTAGCTGACCAGATCCTTGCGCAGCTGCTCCAGCGCCGCGTTCGAGGCACGCGCGGCATCGATCACTTCCTCCGCGCGTTTGGCGGTGTCCTGCCACTGCGCGACATATTCGCGCTGCGCGTCGGTGATCTGCGCCGTGGCCGCACCCCCGGCCAGACCGCCCGCCAGCAGGAAAAGCAGCAGGAGGAGGATCCGGCCCGGGCGGGTCATGTGTCCTCGAACACGCCGGGGATCGAGGCCGGGGCGCGGCTCATCCAGTCGGGCACCGGCAGGCCTTTCGATTCCAGGAATACCGGGTTGAACAGCTTGGACTGGTAGCGCGTGCCATAATCGGCCAGCACCGTGACGATGGTATGCCCCGGCCCCATCTCGCGCGCCATGTGCACCGCGCCGGCCACGTTGATCGCGGTCGAGCCGCCCATGACCAGCCCCTCTTCGTGCAGCAGGTCGAAGACATGGGGCAGCGCCTCCTCGTCGGAGATCTGCCAGCACATGTCGGGGCGGAACCCTTCCAGATTCTTCGTGATCCGCCCCTGTCCGATGCCCTCGGTGATCGAACTGCCCTCGGCCTTCAGCTCGCCGGTGGTGTAGTAGGAATAGAGCGCGGCCCCCATGGGATCGGCCAGCCCGATCTTCACCCCCCTGGGCTGAAGCGCCCGCGCCACGCCGGCAAGCGTGCCGCCCGATCCCACCGCGCAGACGAAGCCGTCCACCCGGCCGCCGGTCTGCTCCCAGATCTCGGGGCCGGTGGTTTCCTCATGCGCCTGGCGGTTGGCGAGGTTGTCGAACTGGTTGGCCCAGATGGCGCCGTTGGGCTCGGTCTCGTTCAGCCTGCGCGCCAGGCGTTCGGAATAGCGCACGAAGTTGTTGGGGTTGCGATAGGGCGCGGCGGGCACCTGCACCAGTTCGGCGCCCGCGAGCCGCAGCATGTCCTTCTTTTCCTCGCTCTGGGTTTCGGGGATGACAATGACCGTCCTGAACCCCATCGAGGCGCCCACCAGCGCAAGGCCGATGCCGGTATTGCCGGCGGTGCCCTCGACGATGGTGCCCCCCGGCCGCAACTCGCCGCGGGCGATGGCGTCGCGGATGATATAGAGCGCGGCACGGTCCTTGACCGACTGGCCGGGATTCATGAACTCGGCCTTGCCCAGTATCTCGCAGCCGGTCGCCTCGCTGACCTTGCGCAGCCGGATCAGCGGCGTGTTCCCGATCAGTTCGGCCAGATCGCGTGCAATGCGCATGGGGGCACTCCCGTTTCACTTGACAGGTTCCGGTGTAACCGCGCCCCGCCCCGACCTCAAGCGCCCTCGCGCAGGCGCCGGCGGTGCCGGGCCAGCCACAGCGCCACCGTGACCAGCGGCATGTCCCGGTATCGACATTCATCCACGCCGCGCATCAGCTCGTCATAACCGACGATCCGGGTGCGGATGTCCTCGCCTTCCGCGGCGCCCCCGCCGCCGGCCCGGCCCGGTGCCGAAAGATCGGCGATGCCGACGAAAAGGTGCAGGAACTCGCCCGAGGATCCGGTCGAGGAATAGACCCTGCCTGCCGGTTCGAGCCGCTGCAAGGTCAGGCCGGCCTCTTCCATCGCCTCGCGGCGGGCGGTGTCCTCGGGCGCCTCGCCGGCATCGATCAGCCCCGCGACCGGCTCCCATATCCAGGGGTCGGGGTCGCCGCACAGGAATACCGGGGCGCGGAACTGTTCGGTCAGCACGACGCAGTCGCGCACAGGATCATAGGGCAGGACCACCACCGCATCGCCCACCATCAGGGCCGAGCGCTCCACCGGCGCGCTCATCCTTCCGTCATGGCGGCGAAAGCGCAGCCGTGCCTCCTCCATGCCGAAGAAGTTCAGCCACGCCCGCCGGTGTTCCAGCACCTCGACCTTGCGGTCGGCATCGCGCGCCGGGCTGCGCCCGCGCGCGGCCAGCCATGCCCATGCCCGGCGGCGAATCGGGCCCATGCGCCGGGCAATTTCCTCCGCCGTCAGGCGCCCGTAATAGGCCATCGCCTCCTCGGCCGCGCGCAGCTCCAGTGCCCCCCGGCGCTCCACCCACGCATCGAGGCGCCACGCCCCGGCCGGGCGCAGGCGACCGGCCTCCTCGGCCGTGGGGAGGAATGCCGAGGCGTCCACCTCGTCCCCGTCCACGCGCAGGCGCACCGGGCGCAGCGCGTACCCGAACCCGCCTTCGTAGAAGCGGAGGCGGTCGAGATCGGCCTCGCTCAGCCCGCGCAGCACGATCCCCCGCACGCGCCCGGAAGGGGCCGGCACGAGCATGGGGAAAACCTCTCCCTCGACCGCGCGCAGATCGTACCCGGCAAGTTCGGCCGGCACCGCCTCGATCTGCCGGGCATCTCGGCCCAGCACCACCCCGAGCAGCGGAAGATGCCGCAACGTGCCGTAGAGGAACAGCTCTGGCAACCTTGTCGTCCTTCCTTGTCAGTATGTTACCGCCACATCTTCGAGGCCTTTTCGACGACCAGGCCGGAGACGAGCGCGCCGATCAGCAAGGTGGCGACAATGCCCGGCGTCAGCAGCTTCAGGCCGTAATCTCCCATGATCCGCAGAACGTCGGTCAGCGCCTCGAACGGCCCGCCATAGCGGTTTCGCATGGCCAGTTCGATCATCTTGTTGGCGGCCTGGACGAACAGCCCCCAGAACAGGAGCACAGCAACCCCGGTGATGCCGTTGTTGATGGCCGAGGTGATCCCCCGGCCCGCCCGCCGGCCCATCACGGTCCAGCCGACCACCAGCCCCAGGGCAATGTTCACCTGCGTGAACCAGCCGAAATAGGTGCCCTCGGGGAACTGGTCCTTGACCTGTCCCGAAACGATGAATGCCAGCAGTGCGAGACACAGGGCAGCGACAAGTCGGGCGGCGGTGGGCATGGGCGCTCCGATGCGTGTTGGCGTCCGGCCGCAGGCTAGGCCAGCGCCGCGGCGCTGACAAGCACCCGCCGCCCGTGGCCTACAACACCCGCTCCAGCGCCGCGATCAGCCTCTCGACCTCTTCGGCGGTGGTGTAATGGGTGAAGCTCAGTCGCAGCACGCCCTGCGCGGGATCGATCCCCATCGCCTTTAGCGGACGCACGGCATAGAAGTCGCCCCCCCCGGCCATGATCCCGTGTTCGGCAAGCCGTGCTGCCACCGGTTCGGCCGCGCGCCCCTCAAGCGCCAGTGCCACGGTCGGCGCCCGCCGCCGCGCATCCGCCGGCCCCAGCAGCCGCACTCCCTCGCGCCCGGCCACGGCGTCGAGAAGCGGCTGCAGCAGGCCGGTTTCATGGGCGCGCATCAACTCATGCACGAAGGCGCCGGTCTGCGTGCCGCCGCCCGAGGGCCCTCCGTGATGGGCGGCAAGGGACTCGACATAATCGGCCATGCCTGCACAGGCCGCCACCTGCGCGTGGTCGGGTCCGGCCGGGGTGAAGCGTTTGCAAAGCACGTCGCCGTTGAAGAAATGACCCTGGTTGGGCAGCATCTCGCCCAGGCTGCGGCGGATCACCATCAGCCCCTGGTGCGGCCCGTAGGTCTTGTAGGCGGAAAACAGGTAGATATCGGCCCCCAGCTGCCCGATATCGGGAAAGCCGTGCGGCGCGTAGGAGACGCCATCGACACAGACGAAAGCCCCCGCCGCATGGGCCATGGCGGTGATCTCGACCACCGGGTTGATCTCGCCCACCACGTTCGAGCAGTGCGGAAAACAGACCAGCCGCACGCTTTCGTCCAGAAGCGGCTCCAGCTTCTGCGGGTCCAGGCGCCCGGTCTCGGGGTCGATGCGCCATTCGCGAATCGCGATCCCGTCCGCCTCCAGCCGCCGCCAGGGGCCGGAATTGGCCTCGTGATCCTGATCGGTGACGACGATCGCCTCGCCCGGCTGCATCCACTGCCGGAAGGCCTGCGCCAGCACATAGACGTTCTGCGAGGTGGAGGGGCCGAAGCTCAGCTCATCCGGGGCGACACCCAGAAGAGCCGCCATGCGTGCGCGCGCCTCGTCCATCTCCTCTCCGGCGATGCGGCTGGCCGCGAAGGGACCGTAGGGTTGCACCTTGCGCGCCCGGTAGAACCGATCGAGCCGGTTTACCACTTGCCGGCAGGCATAGGATCCACCGGCATTCTCGAAAAATGCCTGGTCCCGCAAGGCGGCCTCGGAAAAGGCCGGGAACTGGCTGCGGACGAATTCGACATCAAGCTGGGTCACCCGTGGCGCTCCCTCTTCACCCCTGTCGCGGGCCCGAAGGCCGCCGCGACGGGGCCGGCCCGCCGCGGCGCAACCGGGCTAGCGCATCGCCCGCCCCGGTTCAAGCGCGTCAGGCGTTGACATCCACCACCACCCGGCCGCGCACCCGGCCCTTGAGGATATCGGCGCCAAGCTGCGGCAGATCGGCCAGGGTCGCCGGCTGGATCATCGCCTCCAGCCTGTCCATGGGCAGGTCGCGGGCAATCCTTTCCCATGCGCGAAGCCTGTTCTCGTAGGGCTGCATCACGCTGTCGATGCCCAGCAGGTTCACTCCGCGCAGGATGAAGGGCGTGATCAGCGCCCCCTCGATCGCGGCCCCCCCGGCCAGACCGACGGCGGCCACCGAACAGCCGTATTTCATCTGCTTGAGCACCCGCCCCAGCATCGCGCCCGCCACCGCATCGACACAGCCGGCCCAGGTCTCGCTCTCCAGCGGCTTGCGGGTGACCTCGGCCAGCTCCTCGCGCGGCACGATGCGCGCGGCACCCAGCCCGCGCAGATACTCCTCGGTCTCGGGTCGCCCCGTCACCGCGGCAACCTCGTATCCCAGATTGGCAAGGATCGCCGTGGCGACCGATCCGACGCCGCCTGCCGCCCCGGTCACCAGGACCGGACCGTGATCCTTCTCCAGCCCGCGCTCCTCAAGCGCCACGACCGCCAGCATCGCGGTGAACCCGGCAGTGCCAACCGCCATCGCCTGCCGCGATGTCAGCCCCGCGGGCAGCGGCACCAGCCAGTCGGCCTTGACCCGCGCCTTCTGGGCATAGCCGCCCCAATGAGCCTCGCCCACGCGCCAGCCGGTCAGAACCACCTTGTCGCCCGGACGATAGCGTGGATCCGAGGACTCCTCGACCGTGCCGGCGAAATCGATCCCCGGTACATGCGGATACTTGCGCACCAGCCCGCCGCCGGGCCCGATGCACAGCCCGTCCTTGTAGTTCACCGTCGAATACTCGACCGCCACCAGCACCTCGGCCTCGGGCAGATCATCCACGCCGATCTGTTCCACCGCGGCGCTGGTCTTGCCGCTTTCCTCGTCTTTCCGCACCACCAATGCATTTAACATCGCCAGATACTCCCCTGATTTCGGGACGAATTTCGCCCCTTCTTCATCTCGCTCCAAATACTCCCGCCGGAGGCACGCCGCGGGCACCGCGGCGTTTCCGGGGCCTCAGCGGGGGCCGTGCCAGTCGATCTGGCAGATCTCGGCCGAGCGGCCGTCGAAATCCCACACCCGGCCGAAGGCGCGTACGCGCCCCTTCGTGGCCGTGGCCACGGTGATGTCCGGGCCCATCCAGTACTCGGTGTTGGTCACCACGATCTCCTTGCCGTCCTTGCCCTCGACCGGCACCACCGCCCCCTGGATCTTCTTGCCGACCCGCAGGTGACGCTCCTTGCCCTCGGTCTCGAATACCACCTCCGAGCGCTCGGCGCCCAGAAACTCGCTGACCAGAATACCGAACAGCCCCGTGGTCCCGCGCGCCGCGCCCGAGAAGATCGCGACCAGCGCCTCGAAAGCCTCGTCACGCGCCCGGTCGTCGATGAAGGCCGCCGCCTTCCAGTTGCCGCGGGCCATCTTGCCGGGGATCTCCAGAAACAACCCCACGTTCAGCCCGGAAAGATCCACCTCGCCATAATGGCCCTCATCGATCCGCACCCCGGCCCAGGCCTGGCAGTATCCCTCGGTCGGCGGGTGCTGGCCCAGCGATATCACGCAGGGACAGAACACCGTGCAGTTGCAGTTCAGGATCAGCTCGCCCCTGATCGCCCAGGGCACAGTGCCCGCTTCGCCGTCCAATGCCATTTCCATTTCTCCTTGTCACCAGGCAGTCAACATCATCCATCCCGACGCCGCAATCAGGCCAAGGCCCAGCGGCCGGGTCAGGTAGCGCCCGATCTCGGGCAGTTTCTCCAGCACCATGAAAAGCGTCGCCAGCCCCATGAAGGCGAGATTCATCACCCCGCCGACAAAGGCCAGCAGCATCAGCGCCCAGCAGCAGCCAAGGCAGACCAGCCCCAGCCGCAGCCCGTTGCGCAACGGCCCCTCTTCCCAGTGCTGCATGAAGAAGGTCAGAGGCATTCGGCATTTCGACAGGCAGGCCTCCTTGAGCGCCGAAAACTGGTACAGCCCGGCCGCACCCAGAAGCGCGGCGGAAAACAGCCGGCTGGCGCTCTGCCCCAGCGGGTCCAGCAGCCCGGCCCGATACAGCGCCATCTGCGCCGCCGCCGCCAGCAGGGAGAAGCCGAACCACACGGCCAGATACCCGGCCACGAGCCTGCCCATCTTCGCCCCCGCGCCCGAGCGGGCCAGATCCTCGTAGGTCGCCAGCGCCGGCAGCACGGTGGGCGCCATCATCGCCGCCGACATCAGCACCCACATCCCCGCCAGCCGCGCAAAACCCGCCGCGTCCGGCGTCACGACGCAAAGACCGGCCCAGAAATCCGGGCCGTAGATCGCCGCCGCCCCGCGCAGCCCGGCCGGCACCGCCATCAGGTAGAGCACGACCCAGGCCGCAAGGATCATGCCGAACAATGCCAGCCAATGCGGCGCCGTCATGGCCCTGATCCGGTTTGCAAGCATCCCCGCAGCCCCTTGCACGCGCGACTCGATCCGTGCACTCTGAATGTCAGGTTTTCAAATGTCAGACAAATGAAAAATGTCAGACAAATGAAATCGGACCAATGAGACCGGCAGCGCGCGCATGAAAATCGACCCCAACAGTTCCGCCGACCTGTCGGTGCAGATTGCTGACGCCATCCGCGATGCGATCGTCAACGGCGATCTCATCGTCGATGAACGCCTGCCCTCGGAATCCGAGCTGGCCGAGCACTTTCGCGTCTCGCGCCCGACCGTGCGCGAGGCGCTCAAGCGGCTTGCGGCGCAATCGCTGATCCGCACCCAGCGCGGCGCCACCGGCGGGGCCTTCGTCAACCGGCTGAGCTTCGAGGACGCCTATTCCCAGCAGATCACCACCTCGACCCTGCTGCTGTCGATGAACGCGGTCAGTTTCGAGACCGCCTGCGAGGCCCGCTATGCGCTGGAACGGGCCTGCGCGCCGCTGTCGGCGCAACGGCGGACGGCCGATCACCTGGCCACCATGCGGGCCGAGATCTTCCGCCAGGGCCAGCCGGGGCTGACGGACGAAGCCTTCTGCGCCTCGGACGTGGCCTTTCACCGGGCGCTGGTGGACGGGGCCGGCAACCCGGTGCTGAGCTATCAGCTGGCCGGCGCGGTCGAGGCCATGCAGCCGCTGATGAACATGATCACCTTCACGGCGCGCTCGCGCGAGGCCATCGTGGCCCTGCACACGGCCATCGCCGATGCCATCGAGGCCGGGGACGGGCAGGCCGCGAGCGACGGGCTGACGGCGCTGGAAAACGAAACCCTGAAACTCGCACGCAGCGTCTTCGCCCGGCGGCGACGTCGAAAATAGGCCGGGGCAGAAAAGAACCGCCGCACATCCCTGACGGGGATGGCGGCGGCAGGTGGTGCGGGTCTCGTGAGGCGTCCGGCGGGTGTCGCGCAGGCCGGCCGCAGCCGACCTTGCGGATGTGGGACAGGTCGCACCCCCGGCACGAGATCGCAGGCAGAAACGTCTTGCTCAGAACCCCGGCAGATGCAGGACGACCATCAGCAGCACGACCAGGGACGCAACCCCCGCCGCGTCCTGAAGCAGCGTCGCGCGAGAGCGCTGAAAGGCGGTCACGATCTGGTCCAGCATGGCGGGCCTCCGGTCTTCGGTGCGGTTCTGTCAGGCATTTATCATTTGTTGATGATTTGTTCTCACAATTGCCCGCCAATGTAAAGAACTTTTTTGGAACAAACGAGAACAAACAAAGCTCATCATGGTTGCAGCGGTTTCTCCGCATCGCGCGGGGAAGAGTCGCGGCCGACCTGTTTCGCGCGAGCATATGCACCGATCATGCGGGAACAGGCCCATCCCGCTTTCTCGCCGGGCCTGCGTTGCGGGGCGTGAAGGCTTCGCGCGCCGTTCGAACCCTGGTCAGGGAGTGATGAATGGTGCCCGGGGGCGGAATCGAACCACCGACACGAGGATTTTCAGTCCACTGCTCTACCCCTGAGCTACCCGGGCACGGGAAAGGCGATTGCCTTTGGGTGGGGGTCTTCTAGGGTCGTTCGCGAGAAGTGTCCAGATGCTTTTTGCCGCTTTTTTCAATGCAACCCGCCGTCTTCCCCTGCGGCCTGCGGCGGGGTCTCGTCCTGCTCGGGACTCTCGTCGGTGGGAATCGAATAGGCGCCCTTCAGCCACCGCGCCAGGTCGATATCGGCGCAGCGACGCGAACAGAAGGGTCGGAACTTGCGCACGCTCGGCGCGCCGCAGATCGGACAGCTCATCCCAGAACCTCCCGCAGCGGGACCCGCCCGCGTTTGCGCTGCAACTCGAAATGCCCCAGCGGCGTCCAGCCGACCAGAACGGTTTCTTCCGAATCGGCGCGGAAGGCCGCGCGCAGGGCGGTCTCGAACCGGCGCCGGTCCTTCTTCGGCATCGGCGCAAGGTCCAGCGTCACCTGCCCGCCCAGCCCGCGCACCCGCAGCGCCCGCGGCAGGGCACGCGCGCAGGCCAGGTTCGCCTTCAGCCCCGCCGCCAGCGATGCATCGGCCCCGGTGTTGACATCGACCGCAACCAGCGCGCGGGTGGGCTCGATGAACATCCCTGCCCCGCCGGGCAGGGGCTCGGCCGCCTCCCGGGCCGCGTCCAGCGCCTCCAGCACGCCATGCGCGGCAAAGCCGCCGGCGCCGGTGACGATTTCCGCCGGTTCGGTCCATTCCCGCCAGGCCAGCACATGCGGTCCGTCGCCATCCATCAGCCGCTCGA
>JALTNO010000405.1 GCA_027000645.1 Paracoccaceae bacterium
CCTTGCGTTCGTAGAACCGGATCGTCTCCACGCCGACTCCGGCCTTGCGGGCGGCCTGTCCGATCGTCAGTGCGGCCATGCGTCCCCTCCTCTTTCCCGAGGACCGTATCCTGATACGGGTTTGCGCTGGGGCAAAATCAGAACCGCGTGAGCGCATCCTGCACGGTGCATTGATCCCCGCACGGGATGGAAAGCTTCTTGCCGGCATTTGGCCGGATGGAAGCCATCTTCCCACGCGGTTCGGCCCGGGCAGATCGCGGCAAACCGGGCAAGCGGCTGAAAATGCGCGAATTTCCGGCAGGGTCCGGGTTTTCCGCGCCGGGGCGGGTTTTGCTTCGGTGCGTCGTTTTCGCCTGCCTATGCTGATTGCGGACAGCCGTGCGCCCGAACCGACAACCGCGCACCGACAGCCATGCGAAGGGAGATGAGATGGTCGAAACCTTCTATGACGTGATGCGCCGGCAGGGGATCACCCGGCGCAGTTTCCTGAAATATTGCAGCCTTGCGGCCGGAGCGCTCGGGCTCAGCCCGGCATTCGCGCCGAAGATCGCCGAGGCGATGGAGAACAAGCCGCGCATCCCGGTGCTGTGGCTGCACGGGCTGGAATGTACCTGCTGTTCGGAAAGCTTCATCCGCTCGGCCCATCCGCTGGCCAAGGACGTGATCCTGTCGATGATCTCGCTGGATTTCGACAACGTGATCATGGCGGCGGCCGGCGAACAGGCGCTGGCGATCATCGACGAGACGCTGGAAAAATACGACGGCAACTTCCTGCTGGCGGTCGAGGGCAACGCGCCGCTGGGCGAAGAGGGCATGTATTGCATCTCGGGCGGCAGGCCCTTCGTGGACGAGCTGACCCGGGTCGCCAACCGGGCCAGGGCGATCATTTCATGGGGTTCCTGCGCCAGCTGGGGCTGCGTGCAGGCGGCGCGCCCCAATCCCACCACCGCCACCCCCACCCACAAGGTGCCCGGCATCGGCGACAAGCCGATCATCAAGGTGCCCGGCTGCCCGCCGATTGCCGAGGTGATGACCGCGGTGATCACCTACATGGTGACCTTCGACAAGCTGCCCGAGCTGGACAACCAGGGCCGGCCGAAGATGTTCTATTCCCAGCGCATCCATGACAAGTGCTATCGCCGCGGCCATTTCGATGCCGGCCAGTTCGTCGAGAAGTTCGACGACGAGGGCGCGCGCAAGGGCTACTGCCTCTACAAGGTGGGCTGCAAGGGGCCGACCACCTACAACGCCTGCTCGACCATCAAGTGGAATGGCGGCCTGTCCTTCCCGATCGAGGCCGGCCACCCCTGCATCGGCTGCTCCGAGGACGGGTTCTGGGACAAGGGCGGATTCTACGAACGCCTCACCGACATCAAGGGCTTCGGCATCGACGCCGATGCCGACGAGATCGGCACCGCGGCGGCCGGCATCGTGGCCGGCGCGGCGGCAATCCATGCCGGCGCCAGCGTGATCAAGCGCATCGCGAGCAAGGGAGATGATGCATAATGGCTATCGTGACCACCCCCAACGGCTTTACCCTGGATGACAGCGGCCGGCGCGTGGTCGTCGATCCGGTCACGCGGATCGAGGGGCACATGCGCTGCGAGGTGAACCTCGACGAAAACAACGTGATCCGAAACGCGGTTTCCACCGGCACCATGTGGCGCGGGCTCGAGGTGATCCTCAAGGGCCGCGATCCGCGCGATGCCTGGGCCTTCGTGCAGCGCATCTGCGGCGTGTGCACGGGGACTCATGCGCTGACCTCGGTGCGCGCGGTCGAGGATGCGCTGGGCATCGACATTCCCGAAAACGCCAACTCGATCCGCAACATCATGCAGCTGGCGCTGCAGGTGCATGACCACCTGGTGCATTTCTACCACCTGCATGCGCTGGACTGGGTGAACCCGGTGAACGCGCTGAAGGCCGACCCCAAGGCCACGAGCGAGCTGCAGCAGGCGGTCAGCCCGCGGCACCCGAAATCCTCTCCCGGCTATTTCCGCGACATCCAGACGCGGCTGCGCAATTTCGTGGAAAGCGGCCAGCTGGGCCCGTTCAAGAACGGCTACTGGACCAACCCCGCCTACCTTCTGCCGCCCGAGGCCGACCTGATGGCCGTGACCCATTACCTTGAGGCGCTGGATTTCCAGAAGGAAATCATGACCGTGCGCACCATCTTCGGCGGCAAGGATACCCATCCCAACTGGCTGGTGGGCGGGGTGCCCTGCGCCATCAACATGGACGGGGTGCAGGGCGCCGGCGCGCCGGTGAACATGGAGCGGCTGAACTACGTGCGCAGCATCACCCGGCGCGCCATCGAGTTCGTCAACAACGTCTACATCCCCGACGTCATCGCCATCGGCGGGTTCTACAGGAACTGGCTTTACGGTGGCGGGCTGTCGGGGCAGAACGTGCTGGCCTATGGCGACATCCCCGACCGGGCCAACGACTACAGCCCCGAAAACCTGATGATGCCGGTGGGCGCGATCATCAACGGCAAGCTTGACGAAGTGCATCCGGTGGATGTGCGCGACCCCGAGCAGATCCAGGAATTCGTGCCGCA
>JALTNO010000406.1 GCA_027000645.1 Paracoccaceae bacterium
CTCCGACAGCGCGCGGGAAAAGAGGAAGGGATCGGGGCCTATTCGTGTGCGATCAGGGCGCGAATGATGGCCCGTGCGCTGTCGGAGTCCCAGTCTGCCTCGCCCATGAGGCGGGCGATTTCGCGCCCCTTCGGGTCGATGATCACCGTTGCCGGCAGGCCGAGCACGCCCATCTTCCGGGCAACGGCCATTTTCGGATCGGTATGGCCGGGCAGGTTGGTCACGTTGATCTGCCTGAAGAATTTCCTTATCGCCGCCGGTCGGTTGCGTCCCGTCGCCAGGGTGACGACCTCGAAGCGGTCGCCGCCGAATTCGTCCTGCAGCGCGGCCAGCATCGGCATTTCCTTGCGGCAGGGGGCGCACCAGGTGGCCCAGAAGTTCAGCAGCACGTATTTGCCCCGGAACATGGCGAGCGTCGCCTGGCCGGCCCCGTTGTCCAGCATGAAGGGGGTATCCGGGACGGGTTTCGGGGCATCCAGGAATTCCAGCTTGCGCATGTCGCCGGTGGCCAGCGCCCGCAGGGCGTCGATATCGGCGGCGATGGACGCGTTTGCACCCAGCGCGAGGGCCAGATAAAGGAGAGCGAAACGGATCAGGCGCATTTTTCCTCCAGAGGGGCACGACATGGCAGATCAGACCTCGAACCGGATGTGGGGCGGTCGTTTCGCCGCGGGGCCGGACGCGATCATGGAGGCGATCAATGCCTCGATCGGGTTCGACCGGCGGTTGGCGGCTCAGGACATTGCCGGGTCGAGGGCCCATGCCGCCATGCTGGCAGCCACGGGCATCATCAGCGATAGCGATGCCGAGGCGATAGATAAAGGGCTTGTCGCGGTGCTGGCCGAGATCGAATCGGGAAACTTTGCCTTTTCCACCGCGCTGGAAGACATCCACATGAATGTCGAGGCCCGCCTGAAGGAGATCATCGGCGAACCCGCCGGGCGGTTGCACACGGCGCGCTCGCGCAACGACCAGGTGGCTACCGATTTCCGCCTTTGGGTGCGCGAACAGCTGGACGCGGCAGGGGAGGGGCTGGAGGCGCTGATGCGCGCGCTGCTGGCCCAGGCCGAGGCGGGCGCCGACTGGGTGATGCCGGGCTTCACCCACCTGCAGACCGCCCAGCCGGTGACCTGGGGCCATCACATGATGGCCTATGTCGAGATGTTCGGCCGCGACCTGTCGCGGGTGCGCGATGCCCGCGCCCGGATGAACGAATGCCCCCTGGGCGCGGCGGCGCTGGCCGGCACGTCCTTTCCGATCGACCGCGAGATGACCGCGCAGGCGCTGGGCTTCGACCGGCCCTGCGCGAACTCGCTGGATGCGGTCAGCGACCGCGACTTCGCGCTGGAATTCCTCTCCGTCGCCTCGATCTGCGCCATGCACCTGTCGAGGCTGGCCGAAGAGCTGGTGATCTGGTCCTCGGCGCAGTTCCGCTTCGTCACCCTGTCGGATCGTTTCTCCACCGGCTCTTCCATCATGCCGCAGAAGAAGAACCCCGACGCGGCCGAGCTGATCCGCGCCAAGATCGGGCGCATCTTCGGGGCCAACACGGCGCTGATGATGGTGATGAAGGGGCTGCCGCTGGCCTATTCCAAGGACATGCAGGAGGACAAGGAGCAGGTCTTCGACGCCGCCGACAACCTGATGCTGGCGCTGGCGGCGATGGAGGGCATGGTGCACGACATGACCGCCAACCGCGATTCGCTGGCGGCGGCTGCCGGCAGCGGCTTTTCCACCGCCACCGATCTGGCCGACTGGCTGGTGCGGGTATTGGGCCTGCCCTTCCGTGAGGCCCACCATATCACCGGCGCGCTGGTGGCCATGGCCGAAAGACGGGGCTGCGACCTGCCCGATCTGAGCCTCGACGAGATGCGCTCGGTTCACCCCGGCATCACCGATGACGTTTACAATGTGCTCGGCGTGGAAAATTCGGTAAACTCGCGTATGTCCCTTGGCGGTACCGCGCCGGCGCAGGTGCGGGCGCAGATCGAACGATGGAAGGCGAAGATAGGATGATGCGACGGGTGGTTCCGGCCTTGCTGCTTCTGACGGCACTTGCGGCCTGCGGTGCCGATGGCGAGCCGCAGCCGCCTTCGCGGGCCGCGTCCTCGCCGCTGGCGACCGGTCTCTGAAGGGCATGTCGGTCCTGCGGATGGCATATCTGGCGCTGGCCATCATCGGCGCCATCTGGCCCATGGCGGGACTGTGGCCATGGCTGAGCGCGAACGGGCCGGACCCTCGGGCGCTGGTCGCCGCCTGGACCGTCGATGCCCCCAACGCCGCCCTGTTCACCGATATCGCCATCTCCGCCACAGCCTTCACCATCTGGGTCATCGCCGAGACCCGGGTGCGGCGCAACTGGTCCGCACTCTGGGCGCTCCCAGCGACCTGGCTGATCGGCCTCTCCTGCGGGCTGCCGCTCTACCTGTTCCTGCGCACCCGCCCGGTGCGCTGATCGCCACCGCCACAACCCCCGCCGGCCGAAAACCACCCCCTTCCTTCATCTTGCCCCAAGTACTCCGGGGGTGAATTGCCCCGGCACGGGGCAAGAGGGGGC
>JALTNO010000407.1 GCA_027000645.1 Paracoccaceae bacterium
GGGCAGCGGGGCGGGAAGGGGCGCCGCAAGAGGCGGACTTGAACCACGCTGCGGCCGGGGAGTGCATGTGCGGCAGCGGCATGCTCCCGCCCGGGCGGAGTGGATGCGGCCGGCAGCGACATGCTTCAGGGTCGGGAAACGTGGCGGTCTGCGCCCGCCGCGATGCCTCCGGCGGGAGAATTTGGAGCAGGAGCAAGGGAGGTCGAGCGGCCTGCCGGCCTGTGGCCTATGTCCTGGCGGCCTGCGGTTCAGCTCCAGCTCACATCGCCCAGAAAGATGTAGCCCGCGCCATAGATCGTCTTGATCAGGCGCGGGTTCCTGGGGTCCTCGCGCAGCTTGGTGCGCAGGCGCGAGATCCGCACGTCCATCGCCCGGTCGAAGCTCTCGCCTGCCGCACCGCCTAGCGACTCCTGCATCTGCGCACGCGAGATCAGCCGCTTCGGACTTTCCAGGAACAGCCGCAGCACTTCGCCTTCGGCATGGCTGAAGGGGGTTTCGGCGCCGCTTTCGTCCTCGAGCACATAGCGGTCGAAATGCGCCGTCCAGCCGTTGAAGCGAGCGGTATTGCCGGCCTGCTGCGGGGGACGGGAGCCGCGCAGGCGGGCGCGGATGCGGGCCACCACCTCGGCCGGGTCGAAGGGCTTGGTGATGTAGTCGTCGGCGCCCAGCTCCAGCCCGGCCACCCGGTCCTGCACCTGCGCCCGCCCCGAGATGATGATGACCGTGGCCCCCCGTTCCAGCGCCAGCCGGTGCACCAGCGCCAGCCCGTCGGTATCGGGCAGTGACAGGTCCACAAGGCAGACATCCGGCACCGCCCGCAGCAGCGAGGCCTCGAATTCGCGCGCCCGGGCAAAGCTCTGGGTGCGGAAGCCGGCCTCTTCCAGCGCATCGGTCAGGATCCGGCGGATTTCCGGTTCGTCGTCGAGGATGGTGACGAGGGGTGCGTTCATCTAGGGGACTCCGGTCGGATCAGGGCGGCGAGATCCGCCTGCGAGAAGGGCTTGCGCAGCACCGGTCCGCGCGCGGCGGCGGCGCGATAGAGCGGATCCTCGGCGGGCAGCGAGGTCATCAGCACGCAGGGGCGCTCGGGCGTTCCGATCCGCGCGCACAGATCCAGCCCCGTGGCTTCGCCGCGCAGGCGGATGTCTGACAGAACCAGCCTTATGTCGTCCAGCTCGGCCGCCAGCGCCACCGCCTCGTCCACCGATTCGGCCTCGATCACCGACAGTCCCAGCCCTATCAGCATGTCGCGGAAGCCCGCGCGCAGCTCGGCGCTGTCCTCGACCAGCAGCGCCAGCCCCCGTTCGGCGGCCACCGCCTCGCGCCAGGGCAGGCGCAACGTCACCTGCGCGCCGCCGGCGGTGTTGGCCAGACGCAGGTCGCCCCCGGCCAGTTTCACCATGTCATAGACCATCGGCAGGCCCAGCCCCGAGCCCTCGCCGCCCTTGGTGGTGAAGAACGGGTCCAGCGCCTGCGCCAGCGCCTCGCGGGAAAAGCCGGGGCCGGTATCGGTGACCGAGATCTCGACCCATGTGCGGCCGACGCAATGGGCGCTGACGGTGATCTGGCCGGTGCTGCCGCAGGCGTCGCGGGCGTTCAGGATCAGGTTCAGCAGCGCGTCCTGCAACATCCCCGCATCCAGCATCAGCATTGCGTCGGGGGTGTGGTCCACGACGCTGAGCCCCACGCCCCGCGGCAGGCTGGGGGTGGCGAGGATCCGCAGATCTTCCAGCAGCATGTGCAGATCGGTGGCCCGCGGGCGCAGGGTGCGCCGCCCGGTCATGTCGGCGATGCGGTTCAGCAGCCGCCCGCCGCGGCGGGCCGCGGCCAGGGTGCCCTCGACCAGCTCGGCGGCGCCCTCGGGCAGCGCCATGCGCGCCAGCTTGCTCTGCATGCCCATGATGATGGTCAGCAGGTTGGAAAAATCATGCGCCAGCCCCGAGGTCATCTGCGCCGCCAGTGCCCGGCGCCGCGACTGCTGCAATGCCACCCGTGCCTGGGTTTCCTCGGTGATGTCCATGGACAGGATGTAGGCTCCGCCCGACTGGTCGGGGGTGAAGGCCACGCGGATGCGGCGCGAATCGTGATCCTCGGTGAATTCGAAGACCGAGCTTTTCCCGGCATAGGCGGCGTTCAGGTGCGGCTCGATCCGGGCGTAGGCGAAGGGTCCCAGCGCGTCGCGGATATGCAGCCCGACGATCTCGGACGGCCGCCCCGGCAGCACCGAGCTGAGCCGGCGGTTGGAGTAGGTATAGTGGCCGTCCCGGTCCACATGCGCGATATGCGCCGGCATCATCTCGGTGGTCAGGCGGGTGCGCGCCTCGATCTCGGTCAGCTGGCGCTTGGCCTCTTCCAGCGCGGTGATCGTGGCGGCCAGCTTGCGGTTGGTGGCGGAAAGTTCCTCGGCATGGGCCAGCAGCTGGTCGGAAAGCTCGGCCGAGCGGGTGCGCAGCAGCTGCTCGACCCGCTTGGTGCGGGTGATGTCGGTATAGACCGCCACCCACCCCCCCTGCGGCAGCGGCGCGCCCTCGACCGAGATGACCTGGCCGTTGGCGCGCGTGCGTTCGAGGTAGTGCGGCTCGAATGCGAGGGCCTGATCAACGCGGGCCTGCACGAAGGCGTCCGGGTCCTCGATCTCGCCGTATTCGCCGTTCAGGACCAGGTGGCGGATGGTCTCGTCGAAGCGCGCGCCCGGTGTCACCAGGCGATCGGGCAGATCGAACATCTCCTTGAACCGCCGGTTGCACACGGCAAGGCGCAGCTCGCTGTCATAGATGGACAGGGCCTGCGCGATCAGGTTCAGACCGGCTTCGGTCATTGCCCGCTGCTGCTGGTCGGCTTTGTTCATTCCGGCACTCTCCTGCGGGCAGGGCTATCACCCCCTGCCGGTCGGCGCCAAGAGGGGGAGGGCGGGAATCGTTGCCCGTTACGGTCCCCCGGGCGGCCGAAGCGGCATTGTAACAATTCGTAAGGATTGGGAAAACATCAGGAAAAAATTGACGCGCAGGAATTCTCCTGATCTGTTTCGCGAGGGAATCGCACAAGCGTTCTTGTCCGGCCAGGGGGATGGCCGGAATGGGAGGAAGGAAAATTGGCTCAGACGCAGTCGGGCGCCGAGGGGCTCAGGTCCCTGCCGGCGCTGCTTCAACGCAACGCCACGAAGTTCGCCAACCGGCCCGCCTATCGGGAAAAGGAGTTCGGCATCTGGCAGTGCTGGACCTGGGCCGAGACCGAAAAGGAAATCGAGGCGCTGGCGCTGGGGTTCATCAATCTCGGCGTCAAGGAGGGCGATTTCATCGCCATCATCGGCCGCAACCGGCCCTACATGTACTGGTCGATGGTTGCGGCGCAGTCGGTGGGCGCGGTGCCGGTGCCGCTCTACCAGGACGCGGTGGCCGAAGAGATGTCCTATGTTCTGGGCCATTGCGGGGCGCGTTTCGTGATCGCCGGCGATCAGGAGCAGGTGGACAAGGTCATCGAGATCCAGGACCGTCTGCCCAACCTCGAACACGTGATCTATCTCGACCCGCGCGGCCTGCGGAAATACGATCACACCCGCCTGCACCAGTACAGCCACATCCAGAACCAGGGCCGCGCGGCCCATGACGAGCTGATCGGCGAGTTGAAACGCCGCCGCGAGGCGCTGGATTACGACAGCACCTGCGTGATGCTCTATACCTCGGGCACCACGGGCAAGCCCAAGGGCGTGGTACTTTCGAACCGCAACGTGATCGAGAGCGCGAAGAACTCGGCCGAGTTCGACAATCTCACCGAGGAAGAGAACATCCTGTCCTACCTGCCGATGGCCTGGGTGGGCGATTTCATCTTCTCGATCGGTCAGGCCTACTGGTGCGGGTTCTGCGTGAACTGTCCCGAAAGCCCCGACACCATGATGATCGACCTGCGCGAGATCGGGCCGACCTATTTCTTCGCGCCGCCGCGGGTGTTCGAGACCCAGCTGACCAACGTGATGATCCGCATGGAGGACGCGGGGGCGCTGAAATACGCGCTGTTCCACCATTTCATGGACTTCGCCAAGGGCGGCGCGGGCGAGAAATACGGGATGCCGCGGCGCAAGCGCAGCGTTCTGACGCTGAAGCGGCGGCTGGTGCGGGCGTGGCGCTATGCCATGGGCGTGGGCTTTGCCATCGAGACGCTGATCGAGAACGCGATCCGGCTGTTCTTCTACAAGCTGCGCTACGGCAAGGAGGCGCGCGCGCATTTCAAGGCGCGCGATCCGCTGGGCCTGATGCTCTATCCCGAACCGCTGCGAAGCTATTTCAAGTACCGCATGGGCGAGGTTCTGATCTACGGCCCGCTCAAGGATACGCTGGGCTTCGGCCGGATTCGCGTGGCCTATACCGCGGGCGAGGCGATCGGGCCGGAGATCTTCGAGTTCTTCCGTTCGCTGGGTATCAATCTCAAGCAGCTCTACGGCCAGACCGAGGCCACCGTTTTCATCACCGTGCAGCCCGATGGCGAGGTGCGGGCAGATACGGTGGGCGTGCCCGCACCCGACGTGGAGATCCGCATCGACGAGAGTGGCGAGATCTATTACCGCAGCCCCGGCGTCTTCGTGGAGTATTTCAAGAACCCCGAGAGCACTGCCTCGACCAAGGATGCCGAGGGTTGGGTGGCCACGGGCGATGCCGGCTTCTTCGAGGAAGGCAGCGGGCATCTGCGGATCATCGACCGGGCGAAGGACGTGGGCAAGCTGGCGGACGGGCGGATGTTCGCGCCCAAGTTCGTCGAGAACAAGCTCAAGTTCTATCCCGACATCCTGGAGGCGGTCCTGTTCGGCAACCGGCGCGACTTCTGTGTGGCCTTCATCAACATCGACCTGACCGCGGTGGGCAACTGGGCCGAGCGCAACAACATCGCCTATGCCTCGTACCAGGAACTGGCCGGGCATCCGCAGGTTCTGGACACGATCCAGAAGCACGTGGAGGAGGTCAACGAGAGCGTGGCGCAGGATTCGATGCTGTCGGGCTGCCAGATCCATCGCTTCGTCGTGCTGCACAAGGAACTGGATGCCGATGACGGCGAACTGACCCGTACCCGCAAGGTGCGCCGGCGCATCATCGAGGAGAAGTACGCCGACATCATCGACGCGCTTTATGACGGATCGTCGAAGGTCAGCACCGAAACCGAGGTGACCTACGAGGACGGTCGCAAGGGATCGATCCGCGCCACGCTGGAGATCCGCGACGCCCGTGTGGTGCAGGATCCGAAGAGGATGGCGGCGGAATGACGGATGTGATGCGAAACATGGCGCGACGGGCCGCTGCGCGGCGATTTCATGCCTCCGGCGGGAGTATTTCTGGCAAGATGAAGGGGCGGTCACATGCTTGACGCATCCGGGGACGGATACATCACCGAGGACGGCCGCAAGATCGGCGGCGTGGTGATGGAAATGAGGAACATCACTCTGCGCTTTGGCGGGGTGGTGGCGATCAAGAACATCAGCTTCGACATCCGCGAGGGCGAGATCCGCGCAATCATCGGCCCCAACGGCGCCGGCAAGTCGTCGATGCTGAACGTGATCTCGGGATTTTACGTGCCGCAGGAGGGGGAGGTCTGGTTCCGTGGCGAGAAGCGCCCGCCGATGAAACCCTACGAGGTCGCCCGGCAGGGGATCGCGCGGACCTTCCAGAACATCGCGCTGTTCGAGGGCATGAGCGTTCTCGACAACGTGATGACCGGGCGGCTGACCCACATGAAGACCGGGCTGATGGCTCAGGCGATCTGGAAGGGCAAGGCCGAGGAAGAAGAGACCGCCAACCGCGAGGTGGTCGAGAAGATCATCGACTTCCTCGAAATCCAGCACATCCGCAAGACGCCGGTGTCGCGCCTGCCCTACGGGCTGAAGAAGCGGGTGGAGCTTGCCCGCGCGCTGGCGGCCGAGCCGAAGCTGCTGCTGCTGGACGAGCCGATGGCGGGCATGAATGTCGAGGAGAAGGAGGACATGAGCCGTTTCATCCTCGACGTGAACGACGAATTCGGCACCACCATCGCCCTGATCGAGCACGACATGGGCGTGGTCATGGATCTGTCCGACCGGGTGGTGGTGATGGATTACGGCAAGAAGATCGGGGACGGAACCCCCGACGAGGTACGCAACAATCAGGAAGTCATCGACGCCTATCTGGGGGTGGCACATGACTGAGCATCCGGTGGATATTGGGGGAGGCGTTCATGTCTGACCAGCTGATTTTCTCGATCGAGGTTTTCCTCAACGGCCTGATGGCGGGGGTGCTGTATTCGCTGGTCGCGCTGGGTTTCGTGCTGATCTACAAGGCGTCGGGGATCTTCAACTACGCGCAAGGGGTGATGGCGCTTTTCGCCGCGATGACCCTGGTGGGAATCATGGAAGGGCAGGTGCCCTTCGCGGGTCTCATCAACGCGACCTTCGGCACCGAGGTTCGCAATTTCGGGTGGACGGTTCCGGCATTTGCGGGGATTGCGCTGACCGTCGGAGTGATGATCGTTCTGGCCTGGGGGGTGCACCAGTTCGTCATGCGCCACCTGGTCGGGCAGGATCCGATCATCCTGTTCATGGCGACGATCGGGCTGGCCTATTTCCTCGAGGGCGTGGCCGATCTCATGTGGGGGTCGGAGATCAAGACCCTGGATATCGGTCTGCCGATGGGGCTGAACGAGACCATCGACCGGGTCACCTACGAGATGTTCGGCTACGGGTTCTTCATCGACAACCTGGACATCGTGGCGAGCGTGATCGCCGCGCTTCTGGTGATCGCGCTGGTTCTGTTCGCGCAATACACCAAGCAGGGCCGGGCCATGCGCGCCGTGGCCGACGACCACCAGGCGGCGCTGTCGGTGGGGATCGACCTGGATTTCATCTGGGTGATGGTGTGGTCGGTCGCCGGGTTCGTGGCGCTGGTTGCCGGTGTCATGTGGGGCGCCAAGTCGGGCGTGCAGTTCTCGCTGTCGCTGATCGCGCTGAAGGCGTTGCCGGTGCTGATGCTGGGCGGGTTCACTTCGATCCCGGGGGCCATCGTCGGCGGGCTGATCATCGGCGTGGGCGAGAAGCTCTTCGAATTCTGGGTCGGTCCGCTGGTGGGCGGCGCCACGGAAAACTGGTTCGCCTACGTGCTGGCGCTCATTTTCCTGGTGTTCCGCCCGCAGGGCCTGTTCGGGGACAAGATCATCGAAAGGGTGTGACCGCCGGGAGGAAGCCGCGTCACCGGACTATCAGGGAGGAACGGGTGACATGAACAAGCTGATCGCCATCGTGAACGTCATCGCATGGTCGGGATTCTGGGCCTTCGGGTTCCTTGCGTTCAGTGCCGGCGACCATTCCGACTCTCACCTCGTCATCGCTGCGCTTCTTGCCCTTGCCGGGCTGGTGGTGGGGATCATCGCCTATCGCAGACTCATCCGCGCCGCCGAAGAGAGCGGCATCGCGAAGAAAGACAACCAACTGGATGCGGCGGCGCGAAACCGTGCGCACTCTGAAGAGGGCCTGTAACACATGTTCTACCGCGAAGCCGGAGACTTCAAGGTCTCCTACCAGCAGGACAGCCAGACGTTTCCGATCAAGTTCGACCGGTACCGATACTATTTCGTGCTGGTGGTGGCCTTCCTGGTCATTCCGTTCTTCATCAACGACTACATGGCCAACGCGCTGCTGCTGCCGTTCCTGATCTATGCCATCGCGTCGATCGGGCTGAACATCCTGACCGGTTATGCCGGGCAGGTCAGCCTCGGGACCGGGGGCTTCATGGCGGTGGGGGCCTACGCGATCTACAAGCTGATGACCGCCTTTCCGGACGTCAACATGTTCATCCTCGTGATTGTCGCCGGGCTCATCACGGCGGTGGTCGGGGTTCTGTTCGGGCTTCCCAGCCTGCGGATCAAGGGGTTCTACCTGGCGGTTGCCACTCTGGCCGCGCAGTTCTTCCTGGTGTGGCTGTTCAACCGGGTGCCGTGGTTCTACAACTACTCGGCCTCGGGCCAGATCAGCGCCCCCGAACGCGAGGTGTTCGGCATCATCGTCACCGGACCCAACGCGTCGGCCTGGGCGACCTACATGTTCAGCCTGATCTTCCTGACCGCCAGCGCGATCATCGCACGCAACCTGACGCGCGGGGCGGTCGGGCGCTCGTGGATGGCGATTCGCGACATGGACATCGCGGCCGAGATCATCGGAGTGAACCCGCTCAAGGCCAAGCTGACCGCCTTTGCCGTGAGTTCCTTCTTCGTCGGCATCTCGGGGGCGCTGTTCTTTGCCCTCTACCTCGGCGCGGTCGAGGTGGGCGAGGCCTTCGGCATCCAGAAATCCTTTCTGGTGCTGTTCATGGTGATCATCGGCGGGTTGGGATCGATCTTCGGTTCCTTCGCGGGCGCGGCGTTCCTGGTCGTGCTGCCGGTGGCGCTGAAACTGGTGGGCGTGGACCTGTTGGGATGGCCCACCGACATCGTGTCGCATCTGCAGCTGGTGATCGTGGGCGCTCTGATCATCCTGTTCCTGGTTCTCGAACCGCACGGGCTGGCGCAGCTGTGGCGGGTGGCCAAGGAGAAACTTCGACTCTGGCCCTTCCCGTACTGAGGCGGGACGGACCGACACCTCGCGGGGGCGACCCCGCACAACATCGGATGACACCATAGGGAGGACATGACCCGATGAGAAAGAAACTGACAGCACTGGCACTGGGCGCGGCGCTGGTCGCCGGACCCGCGATGGCGGAACTGGTGTTCCCCTCGCTCAGCTACCGCACCGGCCCCTATGCCGCGAACGGGATCCCCTTCGCGGATGGCTACCAGGACTACATGACGCTGATCAACGAACGCGACGGCGGCATCGGCGGCGAGAAGATCAAGGTGGTCGAATGCGAAACCGGCTACAACACCGAAAAGGGGGTGGAGTGCTACGAGTCCACCAAGGGCCAGGGCGCGCTTCTGTACCAGCCGCTTTCGACCGGCATCACCTATCAGCTGATTCCCAAGGCCTCGGCCGACGGGATCCCGATCCACTCGATGGGTTACGGGCGCACCTCGGCCGCCAACGGCAAGGTGTTCAAGTGGGTGTTCAACTATCCCACCAACTACTGGAACGGCGCCTCGATCGCGATCAAGTACATCCAGAGCGTCGAGGGTGACCTGAAGGGCAAGAAGATCGCGCTGCTCTATCACAACTCGGCCTACGGGAAAGAGCCGATCCGCACCCTGCAGGAGCTGTCCAAGAAGCACGGCTTCGAGCTGGTCCTGCTGCCGGTCGATCACCCCGGCCAGGAGCAGAAGTCGCAGTGGCTGCAGATCCGCCGCGAGCGGCCCGACTACGTGCTGATGTGGGGCTGGGGGGTGATGAACCCCGTCGCCATTCAGGAAGCCGCCAACATCCGCTTCCCGATGGACAAGTTCATCGGCATCTGGTGGTCGGGGTCGGAAAACGACGTGAAGCCGGCCGGTGCTGCCGCTGACGGCTACAAGGCGCTCAACTTCCACATGCCCGGCGCCGATTTCCCGATCTTCGACGATCTGAAGAAGTACGTCATCGACGCCGGCAAGGCTGCCGGGGCCGGCGACCAGGTCGGCACGGTGCTCTACAACCGCGGCATGTATGCGGCGATGCTGGCGGTCGAGGCCGCGAAGAAGGCGCAGGAGCTTTCCGGCAAGGCCCAGATCACCCCGGCCGACATGCGCGACGGTATGGAGGCGCTGGAGATCACCGAGGAAACCCTGGCCAAGCTGGGCCTGCCCGGCTTCGGTCCCGCGTTCAAGGTGAGCTGCGCCAATCACGGCGGCGACGGTCGCGGCCTGGTTCAGCAGTGGGATGCCAAGGCCGAGGCATGGAAGGTCGTCACCGACTATATCGAGCCCGATTCGGAGGTGATCCAGCCGCTGATCGACGAAGACTCGATGGCCTATGCCAAGGAAAACAACATCGAACTGCGCGATTGCAACTGAGTGATCGCCGGCCCGGGCCCAGCCCGGAGCCACGACAGGAAACGGTGCGGCGATGCGTCGCCGCAC
>JALTNO010000408.1 GCA_027000645.1 Paracoccaceae bacterium
TTATCCCTCCAGCAGCCGGGGCAGGGCGTCGAGGATCGCCCGTGCCCCCTGTCCGACACCGCCGCGCGGGCGGGCCGGGGCGGGTTTGGGCTGCCATGCATAGATGTCGAAATGGGCATAGCGCGGGGTTGAAACGAACCGGCGCAGGAACAGCGCCGCCGTGATCGACCCGGCGAATCCGCCCGAGGGCGCATTGTCCAGATCGGCGTCAGCGGGTTCGATCATCGCCTCGTAGGGGGCGTGGAAGGGCATCCTCCAGACCGGGTCGGCCACCCGCGCGGCGGCCTCGGACAGCGCCCGGGCCAGCCGATCGTCATCGGTATAGAAGGGCGCTATGTCGGGGCCTACCGCCACCCGTGCGGCACCGGTCAGCGTGGCCATGGAGATCAGCAGATCCGGCGCCTCCTCGTCCGCCAGCGCCAGCGCGTCGGCCAGCACCAGGCGGCCCTCGGCGTCGGTGTTGTTGACCTCGACCGTCAGCCCCTTGCGCGAGGTCAGGATGTCGCCGGGGCGCATGGCCGCCCCCGAGACCGCGTTCTCGACCGCCGGGATCAGCACCCGCAGGCGCACCGGCAGATCCAGCGCCATGATCGCCTGGGCAAGCCCCAGCACGGTAGCCGCGCCGCCCATGTCCTTCTTCATCAGCGCCATGCTGTTGCCCGGCTTGAGGTTCAGCCCGCCAGTGTCGAAGCACACGCCCTTGCCCACCAGCGTCAGCCGCGGCCCGGCCGAGCCCCGGCGCAGGTCGATCAGCCGCGGGTGGCGGGCGGCGGCGCGGCCGACGGCGTGGATCATGGGCAGGTTGCGCGCCAGCAGATCGTCGCCCTCGATCACCTCGACGGTGGCGTCGAATTTTCCGGCCAGTTCGCGGGCGGCTGCTGCCAGTTCCTCCGGCCCCATGTCGGCGGCGGGGGTGTTGATGAGGTCGCGGGTCAGGGCCTCGGCCGCGGCCAGGGTCTCGATGCGCGCCGCATCGACCCCCTCGGGGGCCACCAGCCGGGCCGTGGCGCCCGAGCTGTCCTTGTAGCGGTCGAAGACATGGCCGGCCATGAGCCAGCCGAAGCTTTCCACCTCGAGCGCCGGCCCGGAAAGACCCGAGGCAATGTCATAGCTGCCCTCGGGCAGGCGGGCGGCGGCCTCGGCCAGGATGAAGCGTTTGCGCGCCCGGTCGATGGCGGATCCGTATCCGGCAAGCGCCATCACCGTCCGGCCATCCGCGCCCGGAACCACCAGCACCTTCCCGGCGCTGCCGTCGAAGCCATTGGCTTCGGCCCAGCTGCGCAGCCGGGCGGGCTGTTTCTTCAGCCATTTCTGGCAGTTGTCCTTGTCGATGACATGAAGGGGAAGGGTCCTGTCGTCGCGCGGGGCGAAGGTCGGGGACATGGTGTCGCTCTCCTGCATGAGTCGGTGACAAGGTAGCCCGACCGGCGGCGCCCGCAAGCCCCCAAAGCCGCGCAGGGCGCCGCGCCCCGGTCAGACCGACAGGTCCTGGATATCCCACACCGCGGTCAGGGACCGCTCGCCCACCCGGATCAGGCGGAACAGCGTGGCGCCGATGGCCGGCCAGTCGCCGGCATCTATGGTCCGGGTCACGTCGCCGGCAACGCGGGCCAGCGCGGTCATGCCGATCTGCTCGGCTATGGCGATCAGCGAGCGGGCATGCTTGCGCAGGGCGGTCATGTCGCCGCCGCGCCAGTCCCGTTCGCAGCGGGTCAGGCGTATGGCCAGTTCCTCGACCGCGCGGCAGATCACGTCCTCGGCCGCGCCGGGACCCATCTGCCGGTAGAGTTGTTCCAGCCGGTCCGGATCGAGCCGAACCGATTCCATTATCGCAAGCGTCAACAGTCCTTCCACCACGTCACCCCGATTTCCCGGCCCCCACGACCGCGTCCAATGTGACGGGGAAGAAGTTTGCAAAAGGTTGCGCCGCCTGCCTGAAAACTCTCGAATTTTGCGCCAATGCGTCCTATCTGCGCAGGAACCGATCAGGATGAGGGGGATGACATGAAACACGCCAAGCCTTTGCCCGGCTACCTCGTGCAGCGCTATCACGGCTGGAAGGCCACCTCGTGGGAGGAAAACCGCGGCTGGTATCAGCGTCTTGCGACAGAGGGGCAGCGCCCGCGCGCCATGGTCATTTCCTGCTGCGACAGCCGGGTCCATGTCACCTCGATCTTCGGCGCTGACGAGGGGGAATTCTTCATCCACCGCAACATCGCCAATCTTGTCCCGCCCTGCGAGGCCGACGGCCGCCATCACGGCACCTCGGCCGCGGTGGAATATGCGGTGACGGTGCTGAAGGTGGTGCACCTGATCGTGCTGGGGCATGCCCAGTGCGGCGGGGTGCAGGGCTGCATCGACATGTGCCGGGGCGAGGCCCCCCAGCTGGAGGGACAGGACAGTTTCGTGGGCCGCTGGATCGACCTTCTGCGGCCTCGCTATACCCGGGTCGAAGGCATCTCCGACCCGGTCGAACGGTCGCGCGAGATGGAAAGGCAGGCGATTCTGACCTCGCTGGAGAACCTGATGAC
>JALTNO010000409.1 GCA_027000645.1 Paracoccaceae bacterium
TGGGCTATGCCTTCGCGCTCGGGCCGTTCGGGTTCATCCTGCCCACGGCGGTGGCCTCGGCGGTGCTCAGCTTCCAGATCCGGCGCAAGGCCCTGTCCGCCGCGCTGACCGGCGCCGGGCTGTCGGTTGGACTGTACGCGATCTTCAAGTTTGCGCTGGGGCTGGGGCTTGCGGCCTTCCCGGCATCTTTCACGGGATAGTGTTCAGCCATGGAAATCCTGTCCAATCTTGCCATGGGCTTCGGGATCGCGCTGTCGCCCTTCACCCTGATGCTGGCCGTGATCGGATGCTTTCTGGGCACGATCATCGGCGCGCTGCCGGGGCTGGGGCCCTCCAACGGGGTGGCCATCCTGATCCCGCTGGCCTTCTCGCTGGGGCTCGATGCCACCTCGTCGCTGGTGCTGATGACCTCCGTCTATTACGGCGCCATGTATGGCGGGCGGATCAGCTCGATCCTGCTCAACATCCCCGGAGACGAGCCGGCGCTGATGACCACGCTCGACGGCTACCCGATGGCGAAACAGGGCCGGGCGGGCGATGCGCTGGTGCTGTCGGGGGTGGCCTCGTTCGTCGGGGCGTTCCTGGCCACCATCGGGCTGATGCTGCTGGCGCCGCTCCTGGCGCGGGTGGCGTTCCTGTTCGGCCCGGCCGAGTATTTCGCGCTCTACCTGCTGGCCTTTGCCACGCTGGGGGGGATCGCATCGAACAACCAGGCCAAGGCGGCGCTGGCTTCGTGCATCGGGCTGGGGATCGCCATGATCGGGGTGGACAACAACTCCGGCCTGCCGCGGCTGACCGGAGGGAACCTGCACCTCTATGACGGGATCGACTTCCTCGTCGCCATCGTCGGCCTTTTCGCGGTGGCCGAGGTGTTCTTCTTCATCGAAAGCCACGGCAAGGGCAGCTCGATCGGCGTGAAGCTGGAGAAGGTCACGGTGCCGGTGCGCGACATCATCGCCTCGGGCTGGACGATGCTGCGCGCCTCGGTGATCGGCTTCTTCGCCGGGGTGCTGCCTGGCGCGGGGGCGTCGCTGGGCTCGTTCCTCGCCTACATGAGCGAAAAGTCCATCGCCGGGGACAAGGGCGGCTTCGGCACCGGCGTGCCCAGGGGGGTTGCCGCGCCCGAGGCCGGCAACAACGCCGCCGCCGGCGGCGCGCTGGTGCCGATGCTGACGCTGGGGGTGCCCGGATCGGGCACCACCGCGGTGCTGCTGGCGCTGCTGATGACGCTCAACATCACGCCCGGGCCGACCCTGTTCACCGACCGGCCCGAGGTGGTGTGGGGGCTGATCGCCTCGCTTCTCATCGCCAATGTGGTGCTGCTGATGATGAACGTGCCGATGGTGCGCATCTTCGTGCATATCCTGTCGGTGCCGCCCTGGATCCTGCTGCCGGGGGTGACGATGGTATCCTTCGTCGGCATCTATTCCCTGTCGGGATCGTGGTTCGACCTGCTGCTGATGATCGGCTTCGGCGTGCTCGGCTACGTGCTGCGCAAGCTCGACGTGCCCACGGTGCCGGTGATCCTCGGCATCCTTTTGGGCGGGAACATGGAAAACGCCCTGCGCCGGGCGATGGTGCTGTCGGATGGCGACTGGAGCTATCTTTTCTCGTCCTGGATCGCGATTGCCCTGTGGGCGGTGGCGGTGGCCGGCTTCATCGCCCCGATGTTCCTGCGCAACGTGCTGAAAAGACCTCAGAGGATCACGGACTGAGATGGTGCGCGTTCTCATCCCCTCGGGTGCTCTCGGGCTGGGCTTCGACGCGCGGGCCCTGGCCGCGGGGGTGGCCGCGCGCCCCGACCTGATCGCCATCGACGGGGGGTCCACCGATTCCGGGCCGCACTACCTGGGCACCGGCCGGTCGAAATACGCCCGCGCCGCGATCAGGGAGGAATGGCGGACGATCATGGCCGCACGCAGGCAGGCCGGTGTGCCGCTGGTGATCGGCTCGGCCGGCACCTCGGGCGCCGACCCGGCGGTGGACCGGATGGTTGAGATCACCCGCGAGATCGCCGCCGAAACCGGCGAGAAGCTGCGCGTGGCGGTGCTGAAATCCGGGCAGAGCGCCGAGGCGATCACAGCCGCGCTTGAGGCCGGGCGCATTCACCCGCTGCCGCCCGAACGCCCCCTGTCGGCCGGGCTGATCCGCGAGTGCACCAATATCGTCGCACTGGCCGGCGCCGAACAGATCGGGGCCGCACTCGCCACCCGAGCCGATATCGTCATCGCCGGGCGCTGCACCGACACCGCGATCATCGCCGCGCTGCCCCTGATGCGGGGCTGCCACGCGGGGGCGGCATGGCACGGCGCCAAGATCGGCGAATGCGGCGCGCTGTGCACGACGCGGCCGCAAACCGGGGTGGTGATGCTGGATTTCGACCGCGAAGGGTTTACCGTGACGCCGATGGCGCAAGAGGCGCGGGCAACACCGCGCACCGTCTCGGCGCACATGCTTTACGAAAATGCCGATCCCTTCATCCTGCACGAACCGGGCGGCCATCTCGACGTCACCGGCGCGC
>JALTNO010000410.1 GCA_027000645.1 Paracoccaceae bacterium
CGCCAGGACTCCCCGGCATACTTGCGCCGGAGCTCCTCGTAGCGCTTGCGCTGCTGGCGCTTCGTCTCAAAGGTCTCAAAGTACACCACATCGCCGACGCCGTATTCCTTGCCGTTGATGCGGCGCTTGCGCATCGTGCGCACCTCGACGTAGTAGTTGCCGAAGCGCGTCAGCGGGAAGTAATTGCGGTTGCGCAGCCGGGCGAACTGCTTTTCCAGCTCCTTGGCGCGGATTTCGAACAGCACGGGGTTGTCCGGCAAGTACTCCCGCTGCAGGTCCTCCAGCATGATGCTCTGCAGCTCGTCCAGTATGTGCCGCATGTCGCGGTCTACCCTGGCCCACAGCCGCAGGTCGCGCTTGTCGAGGCCTGTGCGCTGCGCGAGGTCGAGCAGCTCCCCCACGTTCAGCCGGCGCTCCAGCCTGTCGGACTCCAGCGTCACCGCCAGCATGAACCTGTGCAGGGCCTCGAGGCGCTTGGGGCTGAGCCGGTGCCACTCGCGCAGGGTGTCGTCCGCTCGGGCCATGATCCGGGCCTTGTACGTCCACCAGTTGCGCACGAGCTCTACATATGCCTGCAGCGGGCCGATGTGGGGGTTCTCGCGAGCAAGCTGCAGCAGCGTTACCACATTACCGAGGAACCGGTTGTACCGGTCGAGCTGCCGGGCCGTGGGCTCGCCCTGCGACTTGCCGAGCAGGCGGCGCCACAGCCGGGGATCGAACAGCGGCAGGCCGGAGTAGAACACCGGCTCATAGCCCAGGCCTTCGCGCTCATACATAAGCTCGTCCACGCGCACATATCGCGTCAGGACTCCCAGGTCATTGTACGAGTCCCGGAAGCGTTTAGCCTCGGCTTGCATCTGCTGCCAAAGCTTATAGTACCGGCGGAAGTTGGTCTCGGCTGCGCGAATGGCGGCTCGTTCGCTAACGCCAAAGGTGCCGAGCTGCTCACCCCGCTCTGGGTCCATAAACGGCAAGAAGTCCGTTTGCAGCACCTCGAGGTATGTGTCCCGGAGGTTCGGCGGTGCCTGCTCGACGACCTGCCGCATGTCCGCTCGAATCGCAGCCAGGCTGTTCTTATCTGGCGGCCGACGGAAGTGCTCAGCCATCACGCGGGCAAAGTCGAGCTGCGCCTGGGTTTGGGGGTCCCTGGGCTCTGTCTCGATACGCGCGGAGTTGAGTTGCAGGGGTACATTTACCGCTCCCTCGCGGGCGGCGATGGACAGCGGGTGCTCCAGGGCGATTCGACGCAGGCCATCCGCACGGGCCGCGTAGGCCACCATCCGCAGCATCCACTTATACAGCCCTTTGTAGCCCTTGTAGGGCTCGATGGCCCGCGCGACAAAGCCCTTAGGCATGCTGGGCGGTGGCGTTGCCTTGTCCTGCAGCAGGTCCGACTGCAGCTCGTAGATGTACAGGGTGTCACGCTGGCGGGTGACGCGAGCCCAACCAAGCGCCCCCGGCACATCCACATCGTAATGCTCTGGCAGGCCGGTTTCGCTGCGGGCCGGCACAGAATCTTCGGCCTCTAAGCTATACTTCACCGCCTTGGCGAGTGCGTCCAAGCCGTCTGCATTCTGCCGGACCTGCATAGCCTCTACAAGGGCAGACTTGATAACGTCCAGGTTGGTGTCAGGATAAATCATGTATCTGCCTATCCATGAGTCGTACTCCATCGGCGACCGGGCGATCGTCCGCTTGAACACGTCAAGCAGGCTACTGGGCACCCGCCGATACTCATTCCAGGCTTCCTTTGCCTTTAGCAGAGCGTTAGAAAGGCCCTGGGCAACCCTCAAGTCCGCCTCTGGCTCTATTGGAATGTCCCGAACCCCCCTCGGTACAAACCGCCAAACCTCAATACCGGGCTCTGCGCCAAGTCCATGGTCCGCAAACGTATTCCTAACAAGCGGAGGGACGAGCTCGCTGTATTTCTGCACGCCGTAGTTGACGTGCAACAGCGTCACGGCGTCGCGGATATTGCGCCCGGTGAGCTCCCGGCCGTTCGCGGCTAGGCGCCGAGCGGCGAGCACCGCGAGCTGCTGCTCCGGCCGGGGCAGCTGCAGCTTCGCAACGCGCTCCGCGACCTGCTCGGGGCTATCGAACCGCTCGTTTGGCTGCAGGCGATCGACGATCTGCAGCTTGATCGGGGGCACGAAGTCAGGCGTACGGTCCTGCACAACCAACATCTGCCGCCCGGGCGCGGGGGCCTGGAGCTTGTCGTCCTCGAGTGAGTATACATCGCGCCAGGATATGTCGCTCCTGGGCTCAACACTCATCAGCCCCGGCACAATGCTGGTGCGCGGGGGCTCGTTGAGGACCTCAACCCGCTCGGGCTTGCCGGACTCGTCGAGTCGCACGCGCACGCGGCGGCCAAGCGCGACCTCCAGCAGCGCCGTGGCGATGGTGCCGGAGCCAAAACCCACCGCCGCGCCCTCGAGTACGCCCTCGAGCGGCTCGCGGTCAGGATCGTAGCCCACCCAGTCCCGCGCGGTGGTGTTCAGCGCCCACTGC
>JALTNO010000411.1 GCA_027000645.1 Paracoccaceae bacterium
TTCCTCCAGCATCCTGTTGGGGCCGCAGGCATAGACCTGCCGGCCCGGTCCGATATCGGCCAGCGCCTCGCGCATGTCCATCCGCGTGCCCTCGTCCTTCACATGCAGCATCGCCGCCGTGCCGTGGTCGCGGATGACACGATCCAGCAGAGCCATGCGCCGTCGCGACGCGCCGCAATAATGCAACCGATAGGGTCGCCCGAGCGCCCGCAGCCGGTCGGCCATGGCCAGAATCGGGGTGATGCCGATGCCGCCCGCGACCAGAACGTAGGACTCCGCCGACTCGTCCAGCGGAAAATGGTTCTTCGGTCCGGCCATGTGGATCACGTCGCCCGGCCGCACCGCGTCGTGAAAATGCTTCGATCCGCCCTCTCCATGCTCTTCTCGCTGGATGGTCACGCTCAGCGTGGCCCGCTCTGCCGCCTCGCCGCACAGCGAATATTTGCGCCGCCAGCCCCCGGCAACCAGATCCACATGCGCTCCGGGGGTCCATTTCGGCAGATCGCACCCGCGCGGATCGGCCAGGACGAAGCGCCTGATCCCCTCGGCCTCGTCGATCACTTCGCGCACCACCACCTGCCGCAGGATGTCTTCGCGCACCGGCGCCCCGATCGGGAAAGAGTTGAAACGCTCGCGCAGCGACGGGTTGCGCCGCTCGGGGTTTTCCGCCGGATCCCACTCCACCAGCAGCCGGGCCGGGCCGCGGAACGAGACATTGGGCAGGTTTTCGAACCGCTGCCCCGGCACCAGCCGCATGTGCGGCAGGCGTCGGGTGAATTCGTCGAGAAAGACGCGCATCTCCATCCGGCCGATGTTCTTGCCCATGCACTGATGGGCGCCATAGCCGAAGGTCAGGTGCTCGGCGGCGTTGTCGCGGTAGATGTCCACCTCGTCGGGGTTTTCCCAGTGCCGCCGGTCCCTGTTGGCGCTGGCCTGCACCAGCAGCAGCCTGCCGCCCCTGGGGATGTCCACCCCGCCCACCTGCGTGTCTTCGGTGGCGATGCGCCGCCACGCGACGATGGAGCCCGCCATGCGCAGGCATTCCTCCACCGCCGAGGGGATCAGATGCGGGTTGGCGCAGATCTCCTCCCATGCCGGGCGGTTGGAAAGCAGCGTCCAGAAGGCGTTGGCGGTGGCGTTCGAGGTGGTCTCATGCGCCGCCGCGAGGATCGCCATCATCATCGAGCGCATGTAGCTTTCGGTAACGATGTCGGGGTGCTTCTCGTGCATCCGCACGGTCTCGTACATCCAGCCCTCGCCGGAGGGATCGGCGATCATGCGGTCGAGGATCTCGTTGGCCTTCTTCCAGAAGCGACCGACATTCTCGGTGATTTCCAGCTGTTCCTCGGGGGTCGGCCGGCCCCAGGTGTTGAGCGTATGCGCCACCGCGAACTGGCGCAGCTCTTCGGCGCCGTCATCGGGCACGCCAAGGAAATGCAGCGCCACCGTCAGGGGAATTTCATAGAAGATGTCGGCCACCAGATCGGCGTGCCCGCGGTCGATGAAGCGGTCCATGTATTGCCGGGCAAGCCTGCGCACCATCGGTTCGTGGCGGGCAAGGTTTTCCGGCAGGAAGGCATCCATCAGCAGTCGGCGGCGCTCCATGTGCTGGGGCTCGTCCTCGTTCACCAGGGTGCGCTCCATGGCGTAGCCGTATTTCTTCAGGATTTCCTGCGCCTGCGGCGGGGCAGGGGTGATCTTCTCCAGCGCGATGGAGGCCGAGAACAGGACGGGATCGCGGAACACCGCCTTCACGTCCTCGTAGCGCGTCACCACCCAGTAGCCGATCTCGGGGCTGTAGAAGACGGGCTCTTCCTCGCGCGCCCATTTCAGCGCGTCGCCCGGATCAGCCTGATAGGGCCCCTCGAAGGGGTTGAAGGCCGCTGCGCGGGTCGAGACGGGGCAGCCGGTGGGGGACAGGCCGTGCGGGGCGGTCGGGCAGGAATCCTGGGCCATGGGCGGCTCCTGTTGGGATATTGACGATTATCGCACAAGGATTTACGTTTATCGGCAAATTTATCGCCACCCCGTCCCGAGCTGTCAAGTTGCCGGGGCCACAGCGCAGGTTGCCGCCATGACCGTTCTGCAAACCCTTGACCGCGGCCTGCGGGCGCTGAAGGCGGTGGCCGACGCTCCGGCCGGGCTGAGCGTGGCCGATATCGCGGCGCATCTTTCCGTTGACCGGGCGATTGCCTATCGCATCGTCGCGACGCTGGAATCGCATGGGCTGGTCGTTCGCCGGCCCGGGGGCAGGCTGCATCTGGGGGCCGGGGTGCTGGCGCTGGAGGGGCGGTTCGCGCCGCATCTGCGGCAGCTGGCGCGCCCGCATCTGGAGCGGCTTGCGCGAGATGCCGGCGCCACCGCCTTCCTGTCGGTGGCCGAAGGAAAGGAAAGCGTGGCGGTCGAGGTGGCCGAGCCGGACAGCCGGCTCTTGCGGGTGGGCTATCGGGTCGGCAGCCGCCATCCGCTGCAGCTGGGCGCGGCGGGGATCGCCATTCTGGC
>JALTNO010000412.1 GCA_027000645.1 Paracoccaceae bacterium
CGCCCGACCCAGGCCTCCATCAACGCGCGGCGGCAGCGCCGGTCGGCTTCTTCCAGAGAGACCGCCAGCGGAAAGCTTTCCGAGGAAACGCGTGCCGCCTGCACGGTCACGCGGCGCGCCTCGACGGTGGCGGCATCATATTCCTCGTCGGCCCGCACCAGCTGCCACTTGAGCGCCTGGGGCAGTTCGGTCTCCTGGCCCCGGGTCAGTTCCATGACCTCGGCTTGTCCACTGCCAACCATCTGATCCGGTGTGATGACCGCGACCGCCGCCCGGCCGCGCGCACGAAACACGATCTTTCCGCCGGTCTCGATGGCATCAAAGCCGAAATGCCGCGCGAGGGTAGCAATTGACACCCGCGGACTTTCCAGCGCCGAGACGACAAAACCCGGCACGATATCCGAAAGCTCGGAAACGTCCACCAACGCATCCGGCAAACCAGCGGCCCGACACAGATCCCGCACCAGTGCGCCAAGCCCCACAGCCCCGAGCCTGCCGGTCAGCCAATGGCCCAGCCGCCAGTTCGGGGCGTCGGCCCAGATGTCCTCGCGGGCCGGGAAATCGGGGAACGGGCGCGCATCCCAGGTCCAGACCGCCGCCTCGCTCATCTCGATCATCGGTTTGCCGGTGATACTGGAGACAGGATTGTTGGCCGTGTCCCCCCAATATCCCAGCATCGCCTCGAGATACCGCCGCTGCAGTGCTTCGTCCTGCCAGCCGCGCGAGAAATATGGCAGCGCGCTTTCGGATGACTTCGGATCATAGAACACGTTGGGCTGGTTGGTGCCGCGATCGACCGCTGGGCAGCCGAGTTCCGTAAAGCGGATCGGCTTGCTCTGGGGCACCCAGGCGGTCGGGCTGGGGTTTTCGATCCCACCAGGCCGGTCGTAATGCTGGTTACTCCACCAGGCACGGACGTCCTTGGGCCGAAATACCCAAGGCTTACCGTAGGCGCTGTCGGTGATCGGGGTGCGGGCTTGCGCCTGCCGATCCGCACCTGAGGCGTAGAACCAGTCAAACTGCTCCCCGCCCTCGGCGTTGGCCCTGAGATATCCAAGATCCCGAATCCCGGCCCAACCGGCCTGCGCATCCAGATGATCGGTGCCATCCCGCCAGTCCGACAAGGGCAGGTAATTGTCGATGCCGATGAAGTGGAGGTCGGGATCGGCCCAGAGGGGATCGAGGTGGAAGAACAAATCGTTCGACCCATCCTTCGGGTGATGCCCGAAATACTCTGACCAGTCTGCGGCGTAGCCAATGAGACCCGAGGTGACAGCGGCATTGGCCAGCGAGAACTGCACCGACGGGTTGGAGACCGTGATACCGTCGGTCATGACGATCTGCAGCTGCACCCAGCGGCTGCCCGGCGGAACCGTGCCGCTGCCGCTGGTGGGCACGATGGTGTTGGTCGCGTCCGCATAGCTGCGCTGGTCGAAAATCAGCGGCGCATAGGCGGGCATAAAATCCGGCGCGCCATTTGCATCCGGCAGACCAAAGGCGCGCAGCTGCAAATACGGCCCGCCCCAGACAAAATTCTGCACGGCCGAGAAATCCAGCGTGACCCCGCCCGCATCGATATCGGCCGCCGAGATGCCCAGCGCCAACAGGTCGATATTGACGAGCACCGTGCCGCCACCGCTGGCAGTGCCATCAAGCGTGGTCTGCGAGGGTGCGCCCGGCATGGCCCCGAAGACATCGGGGAAAGTTGCCCAACTGGTGCCGCCGTAATCAATGACACCAGACGGTTCATCGCCCGGGAAGGACGGCAGCTGCGTGAGCGGCTGGAAGGCGACGGTATACGGGAACAGGCCGGTCGAAACGGTCACAAGGTTTGCCACATCCCCGGCAAGGCGCTTGAGTTCCGCAACCGCCGGATAGCTGGCAGCCCCATCGCGGATGGTGGTCAGCCCCTTGAGTTCGGAGCCCAGCAGAAAGGCATCGACCCCACCGGCGGCCGCACAAAGGTGGGCGTAATGCAGGATGAAGCGCCGGTAGCCCCAGTCGTTGCCGCTGCCGATCCATGAAACCGCCTCGCCGGATACCGCAAAATCCGCCGCAGACGCATTCCCGAAAAACGCCGAGACCTGCGTGCCCGCCGCAGCGGTCTTGTCGACCGTCCCCACAAACCCCGCCGCCGGCGAACAGGTGATGCGTCCCCGCCAGGGATAGGCATCCTGACCCACCCCCGCGGCATTGTCGGAATACGGGTTCGCCAAAACATTCCCGGCCGGCACGTCCATCAACAGGAAGGGATAGAAGGTCACACGCAGGCCGCGGGCGCGGATCTCCCTGATGGCCTCGACAATGGTTGCGTCGGACGGTGTGCCCCCAAAGGCCAGCTTGCCGGTCGAATCCAGACTGAGCTGGTGGGCGTTTGCGCGATTGACCCCGTTCACCGACCAGGAGACGGGGGTGGTCTGCTTCGTGGCGTCCTCGACGCCGGGCCGGATGGTGCAGTTGCCCGCACGCAGGTCATCGCCAAACCAGCTCACGACTAGCGACACGCTTTCGATGTTGGGCGCGGCTGCCTGAAGCTGGTCCAGCGCGGCAACGATGTCCGGCACCCCGTTGGTCGTGTGCACGTTCTCGGAGGCGGTTGTGCCACCTGACCCGCGTGAGACCGGCATCGTGCCATAGACAAACTCGCCAGTGCCGGGGATCAGCGTCACCGCCTTCAGCATGCCCTCAACGCTGTCAGGCTCGATCTGTGGTCGAAACACCTCGAAGGACAGCTGCGGGATTCGGTTGCCAAAAGGCGTCAGGTCGAGCTCCTCGAACATCACATAGGCGGTGCCGCGATAGGCCGGCGCATTGCCGGTGCCCATCCTGGCCTCGATGAACGGGTCGGGCGCCTGGGTCTCGTCGCCGGTATACAGCCGCCACGTCAGCCCCGACAGATCCAGAGGCTTGCCGTCAGCCCAGACCCGCCCGATTCCCGAGATCGGCCCTTCGCACAGCGCCACGGCAAAGGAGGCCGTATAGGTATAGCTGGTGGTGGTGACCTTCGGCCCACCGCCCTTGCCTCCCTGGGTGGTGGTGCTGACATGTTCGGTGAAATCCGTGGCCCATATGATGTTGCCGCCCAGCCGCATCCGGCCCCAGATGCGGGGAATGACGGCACCTTCGGTGGAGGTGGTGACCGCGAGGTTCTCGAGCCGCGCGCCTTCGATGCGCTGGCCTGGTGTAAGCTGCGAGACGATCCAGCTGTCAATGAGCGAACCGGCAAACGAGCCCACCGCCCCACCGATGGTGGCGGCCGACACGCCAAGGATCGACCCACCGATCGAGGCGCCCAGCGCGGAGCCGGCGGAGGCAAGAAGGATCGAGGCCATGGGGGATCAGGTCACTGGAAAGCGGAAGGCGAAGGCAATGCGCCGGCGCCAGGGTTCGGTCAGTTCCTGCTCGATGACCCCGGTGCGCTCATAGGCGTGAATAAAACGGTGAATATTCTGGCGTCCATTCGTGAGAATCCCGGCGTGCTTGGCAATCGCGCCATGGCGCATGCGGAACAGCAGGACGTCGCCAGTGCGGGCATCTTCTATCGGCAGTTCGATCATCGCTGCCCATGCGGCTTCCGCCAGGACTTCATGCGGCCCGGCCTCGCCCCAGTCGCGGGAATAGGGTGGCACGGGCATCGGTTCCGGGCCGATCACCTCGCGCCAGACGCCCCGGATCAGCCCGAGACAGTCGCAGCCGACCCCCTTGACCGACGCCTGGTCGTGATAGGGCGTGCCGAGCCATGAACGCGCGGCCTTCACGATGCGGGCCGGCATGATGCGGGCCGCGCCGGTGCTCACAATACCGCTCCCGTATTGGTATCGCCCTTCGCGACATAGCGGATCACGGTGTTTTGGCCGGGGATGTGGGGGAAGCCGCGGAAATTGACGGCATTGGCGAATTTGTCACGGCAGGTCTCAAACCGCTTGTCGCAGCCGGCGGCGATATCGAAGGTATCGCCCACGGCAATCGCGAGCACCGGCGATTCCTGCAGGGTAATGGTGACGTCGGTCGCGCCGACCTCGTGCGTCAGGACCTCGGCCTTGCGCCCGGCGTTCGCGCCTGCCGTCCATGTCAGCGTGCCGAGCGCGAACCAGCCGTCAGCGAAGGCTGACAGGCCAGACACGGTAAACGACCGGTCGCCAACGACAGTCACCACCGTGCCGGCGCCTTTGAACGCCGGATCATTGAGATTCACCCCGCAGCGCGCATCGCCCAGCGCCGCGTCGCAGGTCGCCTGAAACGTCCGCCCGACGGTCTGGTTGAGAACATGGGCCAGCGAGCGCATCTCGGCGACAAACTGCACCTGCCCACGCCGCACCTGTCCGATGGCGCCGCGGCGCATCAGGACGCGCTGCGAAGTGTCCTGCCAGTTCACACGCCAGATCTCGACCTCGGCATTGTCCCAGCGCCCGTCGAGAATGTCGGTTTCTGTGATGGTGGCTGACGTCAGCACGCCTTCGGCGTCCTGGGCATCGACGGACAGGTCGGAGCCGGTCCTGATCTCGGATGCAGTGAAGCCACTCTCGGGTTCGAACGTGGTGCCATCGAAGGTCAGCGGCAGGTCGTGATCGGTGAAGCCGAACACCTTTCCGTCAGAACGGGTCAGGCGCCAGCACCAGGCCAGCGTCGTGGTGCCGGTGTCGAAATGGGCTTGCAGGCCGGCGGGGAGGGTCTTCATTGCGTCCTCCCGCAGCCCGCGTCGATCATGCGGATCAGGCGGGCGCCGGTTCTGAGCGAGTGCGGCCCGCCATCCTCGGCAAGTGCTGCGGCATGATCTGCGACGGGCCGCTCAAGCCCAGAGCAAAGGGCTGAGTCACTCACGGCCACGGGCGCGCAGCCAGTCGCGAAGAACAGCGGGATCATCGCCCAGATCTTTCGTTGCATTGTCCATTCTCCGTCTTGTGGCGTCCGCCACTTCCCGATCCTGGCGCGCGCGGCGTGCCCGTTCCTCTGCCACACCTTGCTTGCGCGCCTGCCGGACCAGGGCAGCGAGGCCAGCGATGACACCGAGGATCCCGAATATCAGTGCCGCTATCTCACTCATCACCCCGGAACCCTCGTTCGATCCGATCCCGCAGGCCGATCAGGCCGAGGCCGAGGAAGATCAACCCGGCCGGGGAGGCATCGCCGGTGCCGGCCAGCAGGGCAACGAGGCGGGACAGTTCACCCAAGGGACCGGTTCCTCCGGGCAGCGAGATGGAGGCAATGCCGGTGAGCATGGCGAGAAGCCCCGCCCACCATGTCAGCGAGGTCAGTCGGATGTAACGCATGGGGATCAGCTCCTATTGAACAGGTGCGTGAGGAGTGCGGCCAGACGGGCGAGAAACCTGGTCGGCATATCGGGTTCGGAAATGGACGGTGGCGGTGCTGGCGAAGGGAAAAGCAGCGTCAGGGCCTGCGTCTCAGTGAGCCGCCGGACGGGTCGGGAGAAATCCACCCGGCCGTTCGCATCCACTCCCCAGACCGGGATCGGGCCGGTCGGATAGCGACCATGCCGGAACAGGTCCCGCTCCGCCTCACGACGTGGGATCACGGATGCCGGCCGGCGCCAGTACAGAAACGCGTCGGCGGCGGCAATGCGATTGCTGGCGTTCAGATGCTTCGTCAGCGAGGCCCGGGCTATGCCGCCCGTGTTGTAATGGAACGAGACCAGCGCGTCGAATTCGTACGGCTCGAGTGGCACCTTCACGGCGCTCAGTACGTCAGCCCCGTAACGCGCAAGGTCGGCGCGAAAGAGACGGAACGCCTCCTGGATTGCGGCGTTGAGATCGGTGGGTATTCCCCGCGGCATCGCTGCCGGGTCGGGCTCCCCGGCCGCAACCGTATGCCCGATCCCGAAGGTCCAGGTGCCGGTGGCGTCGAGATAAGGCGCAGGCACGATACCCTCGTGCCGGGCCAGGGCCAGCAGGCCCCGCGTGGTCATCCTCATGGTCATCTGCGCACCTCGATGAGCGGAATGGAGGTGATGGCCCCGAGGCGTTCGATGTCGAGGGTCACATCCAGCGTGTCGGTGTCAAACCGCACCGGCACGTCGAACTCGAAGCCTGCGGTGATGGTGGCGCCGGTGGCGGGAGCAGTGGTGAAACTGACGATGCCGGTCGTGGTGTCGACCGACCAGCCGCTTGCCTGATCGACGCCATCGATGGCGATGCGCACGGTTCCCGACACGGGCTTGGTGATGGCCCGCGTCCAGGTCTGCGGGCCGGAAACATAGGATTTCACAAGCTGAAACGTCGTCGTCGCACCGTCCCCGGTCCCGATAGCCTGATCTGTCGCGGATGGCGTCCCGGAAGGCAGGCAGGACTTGAAGTCGGCCCAGTCCTTCCAGCGGAATCCATAGAGCCGACCGTTGCGGGCTTCGAAGAACGCGACCACAGCCGCCAGATCGTCGGCCCGGCGGATGCCATAGGCGGCATCGTAGCGCCTGCGCGAGTTCGCCCAGCTGGCGTTGCGCTCCTCGTCGCCCGAGGCCAGCTCGACCACCTGCGTGCGCCGCTCCGGCCCACCCCGGGCGCCCCGGCTGATGTCGTCGGGAAAGCGGACTTCATGAAAGGCCATGGGGATTTCCGATTTGTGATGTCTGATTGGTGATGTGGGATTGCTGATTTGTGATGTGGGAGGTCAGGGGAGCCGCAAATCGCAAATCAACAATCGCAAATCCGACATCAGAGCCCCCTCCGGCCCAACGCGACGGCGCGGGCAATGTCGGCCGCCACTTGCGCGCGCGACTGCCGGAAGCTCTCGGCGTCGCGGGTCTGGATGTTGATGGTAACGGACGCGGCTTGGCTCACACCTGCCGCCAGCTCGCGGCGCGACAGCACCCGCTCGCCCCGCTGCAGGATCGCCGGGACCTCGTCAGGCCTGAGCCCGGCCCATCCACCGCTGTGCATCCGGGGCTCGCCGGCAAAGGCCAGCGCCGGAACCGCCCGTGTTGGCCCGCCAGCGCCAACGACGCCGCCAGCGTGCAGAACACTGGCCAGCAGCCCGCCGGTGCCGCCAAGCGCGCCGGACAGCGCGTTTGCCAGTGGCCCCAGCAGAAACCGCCGCGCCGACAGCTGCGCCAGATCCGCCAGCATCGAGGTGACCAGCGAGCGGAAATCCATCTTGCCGGTGCGCACGAAGTCACCGATCGCCTGCTCGGCGCTTCGGAAGGCGCCGACAAGGCTGTCGCCGAGCCCCTTGCCGAGGTCCATCGCTTTTGTCGCGTAGTCCTTGAGCGAACTTGCCGCCGTCTCCCAAGCCGACTTCGCCACCTCGGCCGCCCGCGCAGCCGCACCGCCAGCATTCGCGACACTCGCCGCCACACGCGAAGCGGCATCGCTGGTCCGGTCCAGCGCGTCCGCACCATCCTCGCCCGCCCCCTTCATCGCTTCGCGCAGGGCCGTCATGGATGCGAGCGGCCGAGAGATGTTGCCCACCAGGATATTCGCCTGGTCGCCGAGATTGGTGGCGAAGAAACGAAACTCATCGGCCGATCGGCGAAGCTGATCGACGGCCTGACCGGCGAAGGCGGCATCGAACCCGATATCCATCGCCAACCCGTTCATGCCGGGGATCTTGAACAGCGCACCGGAAATGGTCTTCAGAAACCGCGCCCACTTGTCCTGCATCGCCGCCAGCGCATCGAACCAGGTGGCCTTGAGGCGATTGCCGACGGCGCGCATGTGCAGAACGATGCTCCAGGCGCCGTCGCCGATACGTGCCCAGACCTCGACCGCCACGTCCTTGAGAAGCCCGAGTGCGGCGCCGAACCCGCCCGCGCCGCGCGCGAGCCGACCGAACCAGTAGATCAGTTCGCCCGCCCCGACGATCAGTGCCCCGATCCCGGTGCGGATGATGGCGGCGCGCAGGACCTTCATCGAGAGCGCCAGCTTGCCGACGCCCAGCGCCGCGGCGGTCAGCGAAGCGACGAGGCGGATGCCGAGAACCCCGGCGAAGGTCGCGGCGATGGTGGCGAGCTCGCCGATATGCTCGAACAGCCCCTTGATGGCCCGGCCGAGCAGACCGGTCGTCTTGCCGATGGCGGCAAAGGCATCCGCCATCGCCTCGAGTGCCGGGGCCGTCGCCACCGCCAGCTGGTTGGCGATTCCGCGCCAAAGCAGCCCCATGCGCGAGAGCGCATCGTTGGTGCGCTGGATCTGCGCGGCATCCTGCTCGGATATCCGAGCAGCTCTGAGGCGAGCAGCGGCTGCTCGGCTCCAAGTGAAGCGCTCGCAAAGGGCATCTGCATGAAGCCACTCGTGGGCGCGGTTCCATAGGTTGTCTCGAACGCGGCCGCCAACTGCGACCGCGCGCCTTGGGCGCGGGGCATTTTTCAGTCCTTTTCTTTACAGGATCAGCCCGTCGGGGCCGTGGTCGTGTAGATCAGGGTGATGGGAAGTGTGGCGGCTTTCAGCGCCCGACCGCCCTCGATGGGCAGGTCGGCGGGGGCTGGCGATTAGGCTTTCGGCGACAGTAGTGGCATGCAGCGCGCCGTGCCAGACATAGGCCACATCGCCAGGGAACAGCGCCCAGGCCTCGCGCCAGTCGGCGCGGTCGTCGTTCAACACCTTGCCGGTGCGTTTGGTTTTCGCGGCCCCGGCCTGGTTGCGCCAAGAGGGATCGTATTCAACCCCGTAGGGCGGATCGGTCACCATCAGCAGGGGTTTCACGGCACCAAGCACCCGATCGACATCGCTGGCCACGGTGCTGTCGCCGCAGAGCAGCCGGTGATTGCCCAGCACCCACAGATCGCCGGGGCGGCTGACCGGGTCCTCTGGCGGCTCGGGCACCTCGTCCTCACCCTCCACCTCGCCCAGCGCCTCGGCCTCGAGATCGCCCAGCAGGTCATCCAGTTCTGCGTCCGAGAACCCGACCAGGTCGAGGTCGAAATCCATCTCCTGCAGGGCTGCCAGTTCTGCCCGCAGCAGTTCCTCGTCCCAACCGGCGTTCTCGGCGATCTTGTTGTCGGCGATGACCAGTGCACGGCGCTGGGCCTCGTTCAGGTGGTCCAGCGTAATCACCGGGACCTTGTCCATCCCCAGCCGCTGCGCCGCCAGCAGCCGACCGTGCCCGGCGATGATCACCCCGTCGCTGCCCGCAAGGATCGGGTTGGTAAAGCCGAACTCCTGGATCGAGGTCGCGATCTGGGCGATCTGTTCATCCGTGTGCGTGCGGGCGTTCGCGGCATAAGGCGCGAGCTCGCCCACAGGCGTCATCCTGATTTTCAAGCGTGTTCTCTCTTGCAGGCGTCTGGTGGTGCGAGCCGGTGGAAACCGGAAACCCAAACGTGGAAACCCAGAAAAATTCCTTGTCGCTAGAGGCTTAGCGCGCCTAGCCCCCCCGCATACGATTGCGCTTTGGAAGGACCCAGGATGGGGGGATGGCGCGGCTGGAGGAGGGCAGGCTTCTTCGAGCCTATCCGTTTTCTGCCACGAAATGCCCGAAAATGTCGCGCCCAAAGTTCGACGTGTTCATCCGGTTTCACCACGCCCAGCGCAAATTCAACGACGACGAACGATCAGAATATCTTTACTTCTCAGCCAGTTGAAAAGGCCATTCAGACAACCGCGTGGTGGTCTTCCTGCTTCAAACGTTCAGGGCAGACCCTGGCCGTGTCCCGGTTGGCGGGAGCTGTCACAATCCTTCCAACTCGGCTCTGGTTCCCGGCATGCGATCCAGCGAGTTCGCGATCCTCTCGCGCCACTTTGGTCCGCGCGACAGGGCATCCTCATAGGCCTCGCGCAACTCGTCCGGGCGGTCCTCGGCGAGCACTTCGATCAGGAACGCCGC
>JALTNO010000413.1 GCA_027000645.1 Paracoccaceae bacterium
CCGAGATCCCCTATCAGGTCCAGAAATCGAAGCTGATCGAGAAGCTGGCCGAGCTGATCCAGACCCGCAAGGTGCCCATCCTTGCCGATGTCCGGGATGAAAGCGCCGACGACATCCGCCTGATCCTTGAACCCCGGTCGCGGAACGTGGACCCGGAGGTGCTGATGGGGCTGCTTTTCCGCAACTCGGATCTCGAGGTGCGGTTCAGCCTGAACATGAACGTGCTGATCGACGGGGTGACGCCGAAGGTCTGTTCGATGAAGGAGGTGCTGCGCGCCTTCCTCGACCACCGACGCGAGGTTCTGTTGCGGCGGGCGCGCTTCCGGCTGGGCAAGATCGACCACCGGCTGGAGGTCCTGGAAGGTTTCATCATCGCCTTCCTGAATCTCGACCGGGTCATCGACATCATCCGCTATGACGACGACCCCAAGGCCGCGCTGATGCGCGAGGACTGGGGCCGCGACCACCCCCGCGCCCTGTCCGAAAGGGATTACCGGCCGCCGGCGCCCGATCTGGAAGGTCAGCTCAGCGAGGTTCAGGTCGATGCCATCCTGAACATGCGGCTGCGCTCACTGCGGCGGCTGGAGGAGCTGGAGCTGCGCCGCGAAAGGGATGCGCTGATGGAAGAGCGCGCGGCGCTCGAAGACCTGCTCGAAGACGAGTCCCTGCAATGGGAGAAGATCTCGGACCAGTTGAAGGAGACGAAGAAGAAGTTCGGCAAGGACTGGCCCGGCGGCGCCCGGCGGACCCGCTTTGCCGAGGCCGGCGCGGACGAGGAAGTGCCCATCGAGGCGATGATCGAGCGCGAGCCGATCACCGTCGTCTGTTCGAAAATGGGCTGGATCCGGGCCATGACCGGCCATATCGACCTGTCCCGCGAACTGAAGTTCCGCGACGGCGACGGGCCGCGGTTCATCTTTCATGCCGAGACCACGGACAAGTTGCTGGTGTTCGGCTCCAACGGGCGGTTCTACACGGTTGCCGCGGCCAACCTGCCCGGCGGGCGCGGGCTGGGGGAACCCCTGCGTCTGATGGTCGATCTGCCCAACGAGGTCGAGATCGTGGACCTGTTCGTGCACCGGCCCGGCGCGAAACTGCTGGTGGCATCCAGTGCCGGCAACGGGTTCATCGTGTCCGAGGATGACGTGGTGGCGCAGACCCGGGCGGGCAAGCAGGTTCTCAATGTCAAGGGCGATGACCGTGCCCGCGTCTGCCGCCGGGTGGTGGGCGATCACGTGGCGGTGGTCAGCCAGAATGGCAAGTTTCTCGTCTTTCCGGTGTCGGAACTGCCCGAAATGACCCGCGGCAAGGGGGTGCGGCTTCAGAAGTACAACATGGCGCGGGGCCGGCAGGGCACGCTTGAACTGGATGGCGGACTGTCCGATCTGACCACCTTCAACTGGTCCGAAGGGCTGAGCTGGGAGATGGGTGGCGGCAAGACCCGGCATGAACCCGACCTGAGCGAATGGCTGGGCAGGCGGGCCGGCGTCGGCAGGAAGCCGCCCTACGGATTCCCGCGTGACTGGCGTTTCCGCTGAGCGGTGCGCGCCGGCGCCCCCGTGCCGATGCGCGGGCGCGCGAATTGCGATGGTGCGGCCGGTGCGCTATCAGCGGCCGCATCCTGTTGGACTGGAGATGCCATGACCCGGATTCTTGCCCTGTTGATCGGTCTGACGGTTCTGGTTGGCTGTGCCCGGCCCGACCCGATGGCCGTGGACGAGCCGATGCTCGACCTGGGAGATTTCGAACTGGGCTACAACGTCGTGGTGGCTCCCAAGATGCAGAAGGGTCCGATTTCGCGCGAGGCCACCAAGGAAGAATGGATCGACGCGCTGACATCGGCGATCGACGCGCGGCTTGGACGTTACGACGGCGGGGCTCTCTATCACCTTGGCATCAGTGTCGAAGGCTACATGCTGGCGCCGCGGGGTCTGCCGCTGGTCTACACGCCGAAATCGGCGCTGATCCTTCTGGTCACGGTGTGGGATGATGCCGAGGGGCGCAAGCTGAATGACAAGCCGCACCAGATGATCGTGTTCGAGGACACGGAAGCCTCCTCGTTCCTGGTCGGGTCGGGCAACAGCCGGGACCGCGAAGAGCAGCTCAACGGCCTGGCCTTCAACGCGGCGAAGATGCTGGAGGAGTGGTTGGCCGAGCAGCGCGCCGAATATGGCTGGTTTACCGACGATCCGGTGTTCAATCCGCCCGAGAAGAAACCGCAGACCGCCGCCAAGTGAACGCCGCCGCCCGCCGGCTGTCGCCGGGGCGTCTGGACGCTTGATTTTCCGTGCCGAACCAAATATGTCGCGCGCGCAGACGTAACCGGGTCGCGTGACCCCGAAATTCAGCAAAAGGGCGCCTCAGGATGGCAAAGGAAAAGTTTGAGCGGACGAAACCGCATGTGAACATCGGCACGATCGGCCACGTTGACCACGGCAAGACGACGCTGACGGCTGCGATCACGAAGTATTACGGCGATTTCAAGGCGTATG
>JALTNO010000414.1 GCA_027000645.1 Paracoccaceae bacterium
TGATCGGGGTCTTCCTGCTGCTCAGCTTCCTGTTCCGCTCCTATGTGGAACCGATCGTCGTGATGCTGATCATCCCGCTGTCGCTGGCCGGTGCCATCTATGGCCACATCCTCATGGGCCTGGACTTCTCCATGCCGTCCATGCTGGGTTTCGTGGCGCTGGCCGGGGTGGTGGTGAACAACTCGATCCTGCTGGTGGCCTTCGTCAAGCACGAACACGGCGAGGCGAAGACCGTTGCCGAGGCCGCCGCGAGGGCCGCGCGGGCGCGGTTCCGGGCGATATTCCTGACCTCTGGAACCACGATTGCCGGGCTGCTACCGATCCTGACCGAAACCAGCCTGCAGGCGCAGATCCTGATCCCCCTGGTCACCAGCCTCGCCTTCGGCCTGCTGGCCTCGGGGATCGTGGTGCTGTTCGTGCTGCCGGCGGTGTATGCTATCCTTGACGACATGGGGCTGAGTTCACTGGCGCGGGAGCGGCGTCAGGAGGTTGGCGTCTGAGTCGAAGGGGGCTCTGCCCCCGTCGCGGCAGGCCGCGACTCCCCCGGAGTAATTCCGGCGAGATGAAGAACATGAGGCGATCAACTCCCGCTTCATCTTGCCTCAAAATACTCCGGGGGTGAACGGGCCGCAGGCCCGGAGGGGGCAGAGCCCCCTTCGGCGGGCGTGGCATCATGTCCGCAGGATCGGCCGGTGCAATGAATTGATCTTTCCGCCCAGTTCGCCTATTGGGCTATCCGAACTCCGACGCGCCCCCGTTCGCGGGGACGCGCCCGATCGTGCAGCTTCCGCAATTTCTGAAAAAAGGGTCTGGACAGATGGCAGAAAAAAACACTCCCGATATTGTGTATACCATGGTAGACGAAGCCCCGCAGCTGGCGAGCGGCTCGCTTCTGCCGATCATCCGGGCCTTTGCCGGAGCCGCCGGTATCGAAGTCGGGACGAAGGACATTTCGCTGGCCGGGCGAATCATCGCCGCCTTTCCCGAGTATCTGCACGAGGATCAGCGCCAGCCCGACGACCTGGCCGAGCTGGGCCGACTGGTGAAGACGCCGCACGCCAATGTCATCAAGCTGCCCAACATCTCGGCCTCGGTGCCGCAGCTGGTGGCGGCGATCAGGGAGTTGCAGGAGCAGGGCTATGCGCTGCCCGACTACCCGGAGGAGCCGCAGACCGAGGAGGAAAAGGCGATCCGCGCGCGTTATGATGCGATCAAGGGATCGGCCGTGAACCCGGTTCTGCGCGAGGGCAATTCCGACCGCCGGGCGGCGGCCGCGGTCAAGGAATACGCCCGCAAGCATCCCCACTCCATGGGTGAATGGAGCGCCGACAGCAAGACGCATGTGGCTTCGATGTCGGGCGGCGATTTCTATGCGAACGAGAAATCGACCACCATCACCGCCGCGCAGGCGGGGGCGGCGAAGATCGTGTTTGCCGATGCTTCGGGCGGGGAAACGGTGCTGAAGGACGGGGTCGATCTGCCCGAGGGCACCGTGGTCGATGCGACCTTCATGTCGGCGCGCGCCCTGCGCGCCTATGTGGCCGATCAGATCCGGGATGCCGCCGACAAGGGGGTTCTGTTCTCGGTTCACCTGAAGGCCACGATGATGAAGGTGTCGGACCCGATCATCTTCGGCCATTTCGTCAGCGTCTATCTGGAGGATTTCATCGCCCGTCATGGCGAGAAGCTGAAGGAGCTGGGCTGGAATCCCAATTCCGGCATCGGCGACCTGGAAGCCCGCATCAGGGGCGACGCGGAACTGGAGGCCGACCTGAAGGCGGCGATGGCGGCGCGGCCGCCCATGTACATGGTCAATTCCGACAAGGGCATCACCAACTTGCACGTGCCGTCGGATGTCATCATCGACGCCTCCATGCCCGCGCTGATCCGCAATGGCGGCAAGGGTTGGGGGCCGGATGGCGGCGAGGCCGACACCAAGTGCTGCATCCCCGACCGCTGCTATGCGCCGGTCTATGACGAGACGATCAACTACTTCAGGAAAACCGGCAAGCTGGACCCGTCCACGGCGGGCACGGTGCAGAATGTCGGTCTGATGGCGCAGAAGGCCGAGGAATACGGCTCGCACCCCACGACCTTCGAGGCACCCGCCGACGGCACCATCCGCATGATCGCCGCCAATGGCGAGGTTCTGTTCGAGGATGCGGTGGAGAAGGGCGACATCTGGCGCTCGTGCACCGCGAAGAAGGCGCCGATCGAGGACTGGGTGAAGCTGGCGATCGCGCGGCAGAAGGCCACCGGATACGCCGCCGTGTTCTGGCTGGACGAGAACCGCGCCCATGACCGTGAACTGATCGCCTATGTGACGCGGATCCTGGAGGCCGAAGGCGTGGCCGACAGGTTCGCGATCATGGCCCCGCGCGAGGCGACGCGGTTCTCGCTGGAGACCATCCGCAAGGGCGAGAACACCATCGCCATCACCGGCAACGTGCTGCGCGACTATCTCACCGACCTGTTCCCGATCCTCGAGCTGGGCACCTCGGCCAAGATGCTGTCGATCGTCAAGCTGATGAACGGGGGCGGGCTGTTCGAGACCGGCGCCGGCGGGTCGGCGCCCAAGCATGTGCAGCAGCTTCTGGCCGAGAACCACCTGCGCTGGGACAGCCTGGGCGAGTTCTGCGCGCTGGGGGAATCGTTCAACTTCCTGGCCGAATCGCAGGGCAGGGCGCGGGCGGCGATTCTGGGCCGGGCGGTCGAGGAGGCCACCGCGAAGGTTCTGGAATTCGACCGCTCGCCGCGCCGCAAGGTGGGTCAGCCCGACAACCGCGACAGCCATTACTGGTTCGCCCGCTACTGGGCCGAGGCACTGGCGGGGCAGGCGGAGGATGCCGAGCTTGCCGCCCGTTTCGCGACGATTGCGAAGGCGCTGGCCGAGAACGAGGAAAAGATCCTGGCCGAGCTGGCGGCAGTGCAGGGCAGGCCCGTCGATCTGGGCGGGTATTATCACCAGGATCCGGCGAAGGTGGCGGCGGTGATGCGCCCCAGCGCCACGCTCAACGCGATCATCGGCTGAGCCGGCGTCGCGGGCGGGGGGCTCTGCCCCCCGTGCCCCCGGAGTATTTGGAGCAGGAGGAAGAAGCCCGGCCGTTGCCGCGCGGCCGGGTCAGAGCGTGCGCCGGAAGCGGCGGGCGTTGCGGATCAGCCGCGACCAGGCCTGGTCGCGGGTCATGTCCTTGTGCAGCACGGACCGATAGTGCTGCCCGAGGACCTCGTCGCACATCCTTGTAGCGGTCAGGATGGTGTTTTCACCGTCCCGTTCGGCGGAGAGACGGCGGCTGGTGACATTGCCGACGAGCTTCTCCCAGCGGTCGGAGAAGGTCTTTCTCGTTTTCGGCGCCGCCTGTGCCGGGTTTTCGAGCGCCTCCAGCGAGCCGTTTTCCACAGCGCGTCGGCGCAGATTGGCGATGATTTCGTCGCGGATGTCGGGCGCCTTGGTTCCGGCCTCGCTCAGCACATGGGCATACCAGTTGGGGTAGTCGGGGCGGATCGGCGGATCGGGGAAGCGTTCGGCGATGGTTTCGAGGGTGGCGAAGAAGGCCAGCGCGATCGAGTGGGAGCTGGGGATCACGTCGCGCAGGGGATCGTCTTCGTTTTCCCGGTGAAACCGCTGGGCCGAGGTCGCGCGGGCCTCTTTCTTCGAACCGGCGCCGTGGGATCCGCCGGTGCTGGCGGGGCTGTAGCCGTTGACCGAGAACGGGTGGCGGGCAAACAGGAAGCGTCCCCCCGTCTGGCAGGCGCGGTAGCAGAAATAGACATCCGGGATCGAGCCGCAGAAGAACACGCCGTCGGCATTGGCGGCGCGTCGCAGGTAGTCGCGCGAGGCGGCGCCGTGGTAGATGCGCGGGAAATACTGGAAGTTGCGCAGATCGGCGCGTTCGGTCGCGGCCATCCGGTCGGCGGTGTCGATCCATTCGGTTTCTCCGAAGACCGCGTTGGGCCGGAACCGGATGCCGCCGGATTTCTTGCCGATTTCGCCGGTGGGCCAGCCGTAGGTGAGCAGGCTCCAGCTCAGCCCGTCCGGGCGTTCATGCTCCAGAAGCTCGCGCAGGATCGGGAACTGCCCCGGCAGGATGCCGTCGTCGTCGCCGAAATAGATCACGTAGTCGCCGCGGGCATGGTCGAGCGCGAACTGGAAGTTCTGGCGCATGGAAAGCCGCCGGTCGGTGCGGATGTGGCGCAGGCGGGGGTCGTCGAGGGCGGCCAGCACATCCGGCGTTTCGTCTTCGGAGGCGTTGTCGGAGACGATGATCTCCACATCCGCGTCGTCAATGGCCAGTGCGGTCTGCACCGAATGGCGCAGGTAGCGGGCGCGTTCGCGGGTGGGGATAATGACGGAGATCAGCATGGGCGCGTCCTCGGCCTCGGCTCAGCGCAGGCGGCGCAGGTAGCCGTCATCGGCCACCGAGATCAGCAGCCGGTCGGAAACCGAGCGGTCGATCTCGAATTCCGGGTGGGTCTTCAGATATTCGCGCAGCGCCGATTTGGGGTTGTTGCCCGGCCCCCAGGGGCGGTCGGGATAGGCGTCTTCGCCCATGTCCTCGATCAGCGTGTCGAACACCACGCAGTAGCTGCCCACCGAGGTCAGCGGCGCGTAGGCTTCGAGTTCGGCGAGAACGTGGTCGTGGGTGTGGTTGCTGTCGAGGCAGATCATCACCCGCCCGTAGCCGGCGGCGAAGTCGCGCACGCGGTCGATGATATCCGGGTCGATGGACGATCCCTCGATCATCTCGATCCGCGAGCGCATGGGGTGGGCGTCGATGGCGGTGCGGTTGTGGGCGCGGATGTCGATGTCGATGCCCAGCACCTTGCGCCGGCTCTGGCGCGGGTCGAGAGTTTCGCCCGCCTCGATCGCCTCGCACATGTCGAGCAACGCCAGCATCGAGGCCGAGAAGATCAGCGATCCGCCATGGGCGATGCCGGCTTCGATCACCAGATCGGGGCGCACCTCCCAGATCAGCTCCTGCATGGCGACGATGTCTTGCGGATACTGGATGATGGGCCGGCCCAGCCAGTGGAAGTTGTAGGAATACTGCGCCTCGGCCGAGGCCCGCAGGAAATCCATTGCCGCGCGTTGCAGCGGTTCGTTGTCGCGCATTTTCGCGCTGCGGTCGGTGATTTCGGATCTGAAGTCGCTCATGCGCCTACCTCGACACAGGTGAAGGAATTGCCGGACATGGCCCGGATTTCGTCGGAATAGTTGGGGTTCATGATGAGAATACGGGCCTCGGGCGGCAGGGTGGGGAGGAGATCGTCGGGCGAATGCACACGCAGCCCGGTGCCGGCCAGATAGCGGCCCTGCTTGGCCGGGTTGATGTCGATCACCCCGGTGACGGGGCGGCCGGCGCGTTCGCGCAGAAGCGCGTAGATCACGCCCTTTGAGGCGCCGCCCCAGATCACGTCGTGCGGGGTGGTGTGTGCGGCCTCCAGCCCGGCGGTGAAATCGGCCGGGAAGGCGACCGGATCCTGCGGGTCGCGGACCGGCTCGCGCAGGGTGGCCAGATCGCCCACCACCTGAAGATACTGCCCGCCGAAACAGTGGCCCGCCGCCACCACCCGGCCGAAGATGCGGCGAAAGTCGGACAGGCGGAAGTAGTTGACGTGTTCGTAGAAGATGTCGAACCAGGCGCGGTTGCGGCAGATCCAGTCGAAGCAGGGCACCTCGATATAGATCAGCCCGCCGCCGCCGTTCGCCTCGGCCAGCCGCCGCAGGAAACGGACCGGGTCCTCGATATGTTCGAGCACGTGGCGCAGCACCAGATCGGCGCCGCCAAGCCCGAGGCCGGGTTCGAAATAGACCTTGCGGATGCGCGGGTCGTCCCCTTCGTAGGCCGGATCGAAGCCGGTGATCTCGGCGCCGCGCTCGGCCAGCATTTCCAGAAAGGTTCCCTTGCCGCATCCAACCTCGATCAGCCGGTCGGACATGGTTTCGCGGATCAGCCCGGCGGCCTGTTCGAGATGGGCGCGAAACGGCGCCGAATTGGCCTGTTCGTTCTGGTAGGCGGCGTCATACTGCATCAGTGAGGCGTCGAAGGCAGCGTTGCGGACCAGCCCCGAACCCATGTCCTCGACCAGCCGGATCTGCCCGCGCGGGCAGGCGCGGGCCTCTTCGGCGCTGTCGTACATCCGGTTCTGGAAGACCGGAAAGTCCGATGCCTCGTACAGAAGCCTGTGTTCGGTCATTGCGTGTTCTTCTCCGTCCCGTTCTCGCGCAGACCGATGACGCAGGGGGGATCGGTCAGGTTCTCCGGCCGGGCGCCGAAGCGGAGCAGGTCGCGCCGGCCATATCCGTCGGCGATGCGTTCGGCAAGGGCGCGCACGGTAATCCCCTCTCCGCTGGCGATGTTGGTGGCGCCCTGCCGGTCGCTCAGCGCGTCTTCAACCAGCAGCCGGGCGGCATCGCGCACGTCCATGAAGTCGCGGATCTGCGTGCCCGAGGTCAGCTCGGCCGGCTCGCCCGCGGCAAGCTGGCGATGCAGGTAGGGCACGAGGCGGCGCTCGTCCTCGCCGGGGCCGTAGAGGTAGAACAGCCGCGCCCAGAGAAACGCCACCCCCTGCAGCGGCAGCCATTCGCGCAGGCTCAGAAAGGTGGCGGCCTTGGCCGCGGCATAGGGCGTGGCGGGGGCAAGCGGGGTGTCGGTGGTCAGCCGCCCGTGGCCGAGGTCGTATTCGAAGCAGGTGCCGGTGCCGACGAAGCGGCGCACTCCCGCGCGGGCGGCGCCGCGTGCCAGCGCCAGCGTGCCGGACAGGCAGTCGAGATTGCGCGCGGAGGTGAGGTATTTCCCCGGCTCGGCATACCACGCGATGTGCAGCACCATGTCGATGCCGTCGCAGGTTCCGGCCCACCAGTCCGGCGGTTGCGCGAACAGGTCGTCGGTTTCCACGATTTCGTCGGTGGCGGCGGGTTCGGCGATCCGGCCGGCGGTGCCGCGGCGGATCACGAAGCGCAGGCGCAGGCCGCGCGCGCGCAGCTCATTGGTGACCGCGCGGCCGACGAAGCCGGTGGCGCCGGTGACGAGAACCCGGCCCATCACTCCACCTTCAGCGCGGGCACGGCGGTGACGAAGCGCGTGCCCGCTGCCGCCAGATCGGCGTTCTGGGCGCGGATTTCCTCGGCGATGTTCCACGGCAGGATCACCAGGTAGTCGGGGCGGTTCTCGCGCAGCGCCGGGGGGGCGAGGACGGGAATGTGGCTGCCGGGCAGGAAACGCCCCTGCTTGGAGGGGGCGGCGTCGCAGACGAAGGGCAGAAGATCGGGCTTGACGCCCGCGAAGTTGAGCAGCGTGTTGCCCTTGGCCGCCGCGCCGTAGGCGGCGACGCTGCGCCCCTGCGCGCGGGCATCCAGAAGAAAGCGCAGGAAGTCGTTCTTCACCTTCTCGGCGCGGGCCTGGAAGGCGGCGTAGAAGGCATCCCCGTCCATGCCACGGGCGGCTTCTTCCGCGCGCAGGGCGGCGACGGCGGGGGTTTCGGGGTGGTCCGCCCCGGCGTGGCAGGCATAGATGCGCAGGCTGCCGCCGTGGGTGGGCAATTCCTCGACATCGAACACACGCAGCCCGGCCGCACCCATGATCCGTTCCACCGAAAGCAGTGAGAGATAGGAGAAATGCTCGTGATACACGGTGTCGAACTGGTTGAATTCCACCAGACGCATCAGGTGCGGGAATTCGAGCGTGACCACGCCCTGCGGCTTCAGCGCGGCACGCAGGCCGCGGGTAAAGTCGTTGATGTCGGGGACATGGGCATAGACGTTGTTGCCGATGATGAGGTCAGCCTTGTCGAGCCCCCGCGCCATCTCTTCTCCGAAGAAGGCACGCAGCACCGGCACGCCGATCGCCTCGGCGGCCCGGGCGGTGCTTTCGGTCGGTTCGACGCCAAGGCAGGGAATGCCGGCGGCGACGAAGTTCTTCAGCAGGTAGCCATCGTTCGAGGCCACCTCGATGACATGACTGCCGGGGCCGAGCGACAGCCGTTCGGAGATCATTCGGGTGTAATCCTCGGCGTGCTTCAGCCAGCTTTGCGAGGTGGACGAGAAATAGGCGTAGTCGTCGGTGAAAAGCTCGCCGGCATCGGCGAAATCCTCGGTCTGCACCAGCCGGCAGCGGCCGCAGACGCGCAGGCGCAGCGGATAGCCGATCTCGGGGCGCGAGAGATCCTCGGCCGAGAGATAGGCGTTCGAGGGCGGCGCGTGGCCGAGATCGAGGAAAACCTGTTCGAGCGGTGCGTCGCAGTGGCGGCAGGTGGGCGTGGTCATGGCGGGTCCGTCCGGTTCAGCGGCGGCAGCGCCCGGTCGCGCCCGGACAGGTTGACCGGAGGCAGCGGCCAGTCGATGCCGAGCGCGGGGTCGAGCGCATTCACCCCGCCCTCGTGCTCCGGCGCATAGGCGGCCGAATGAAAATATTGCAGTTCGGTATCAGGTTCCAGCGTCTGGAAGCCGTGGGCGAACCCTTCGGGCACATAGACCGCGTTGCGCCGGTCGGGGTCGAGTGTGACCGCGCAGTGCCGGCCGAAGTTGGCTGAGCCGGGGCGCAGGTCCACGATCACGTCGAAGGCGCGGCCGCGCAGGCAGCGCACCAGCTTGACTTCGGCGGCGGGCGCGCGCTGGAAGTGCATCCCCCGCAGCGTGCCGCGCTCGCGCGAGAGCGAGACGTTCATCTGCACCCAGTGCGTGACCAGCCCGTTTGCGGCGAATTCCCGTTCGCAGAAGATGCGCGCGAAAAGGCCGCGCGCATCGCTGCGCGGTTCCAGCCCGATTTCCCAGGCGCCGGGCAGGGGGAGGGGGGTGAAGATCATGGCGCGCCGAACTCCGCGATCTGCCGGCGGGTGAGGGCGCGCGGATCGGCCCCCTCATGCACCGCGCGATACCATTCCATGCTGCGCGCAAGCCCGGTTGCGAAATCCCAGCGCGGCACATAGCCCAGATCGGCGCGGGCCCGTTCGATGCCCAGCGACAGCAGCCCCGCCTCGTGCGGGGCGTCGGGGTCGGATGCGTCCTGCCATTGGCCGCCGGGCCAGTGCGCCAGCGCCCCCTCCACCAGGTCGCGCACCGGGCGGACGTTGTGAACCTCGGGGCCGAAATTGTAGGCCTCGGCCACCGGCGCGGCGCCCTGCCAGAGACGTTCGGCCAGCCGCAGATAGCCCGAGAGAGGTTCGAGCACATGCTGCCACGGCCGCCGGGCGGAGGGGTTGCGTACGGGAACGGGGCGGTCTGCGGTCAGGGCGCGGACGATATCGGGCAGGATGCGGTTTTCCGCCCAGTCGCCACCGCCGATCACGTTGCCCGCGCGCGCCGAGGCGATGCGCACCGGGTGACCGGTCCCGAAGAACGAGGCGCGAAAGCTGGCCACCGCGATCTCGCACCCGGCCTTGGAGGCGCTGTAGGGGTCGCGCCCGCCCAGCCGGTCGCATTCGCGGTAGGGGTGCACCCATTCGCGGTTTTCATAGACCTTGTCGGTGGTGACGATGACGGCGGCGCAGGGCCGGTCGAGGCTGCGCAGCGCGTCCAGCAGGTGAACCGTGCCCATGACGTTGCTGCGCCATGTCTCCACCGGATCTCGGTAGCCCTCCAGCACCAGCGGCTGGGCGGCGAGGTGGAACACCGCGTCGGGTTGCACTTCGCTCACCCGGCGGTGGAGCAGATCGGCATCGCGGATGTCGCCCAGCCGGTGGCCGGGCAGATCGCCAAGTTCCAACTGATCGAACAGGGCCGGGTCGG
>JALTNO010000415.1 GCA_027000645.1 Paracoccaceae bacterium
GCCCCCGTCAACATCACCATCCAGACCCGTGACGCCGAGAGCTTCCGCCAGTCGCGCGCCCAGGTGGCCGCCGACATTGCCCGTGCGGTTTCGCTGGGCCGGAGGGGCATGTGATGGCGTTCAACGAGGTCCGGTTCCCCGCCAACGTCAGCCGGGGTGCCCGCGGCGGCCCCGAGCGGCGCACCCAGATCGTCGAGCTCGCCTCGGGCGACGAGGAGCGCAACGCCAGCTGGGCCAACTCGCGCCGGCGTTACGATGCGGCCTACGGCATTCGCCGGGCGGACGATCTGGCGGCGGTGGTCGCCTTCTTCGAGGCCCGCAACGGGCGGCTCTACGGCTTCCGCTGGAAGGACTGGGCGGATTACAAGTCCTGCCTGCCGTCGCAAACGCCGGCGGCGACCAATCAGACCATCGGCACCGGGAATGGCGCGAAAACCGTGTTCCAGCTCGTGAAAACCTACACTTCCGGCAGCCAGAGCTGGACCCGCACGATCACCAAGCCGGTCGCGGGTACCGTCACGGTAGCCGTCGACGGAACCGTTCAATCCTTCGGCTGGTCCGTGGACACCACAACCGGGCTGATCACCTTCACCACCGCGCCGGCCAATGGCGCTGCGATCACCGCCGGCTTCGAGTTCGACGTGCCGGTGCGCTTCGACACCGACCAGCTCGACGTGACGCTGGATATCGAGCGCCTCGGCTCGATCACCTCCATCCCCCTGATCGAAGTGCGGCGATGAAGACGCTGCGCGCGTGACCGTACTGTTTCTGTTCGTATCCCTACTGAGGTAATCCCATGCAAATGACCGATCGGGGCCTTCTGGCCCTGGCCCGGCACGAGGGTCTTGTGCCGGCGCCCTATCGAGATTCCACCGGCACCTGGACCTTCGGCATCGGCCACACGGCTGCTGCAGGGCCACCGGACCCCGTGGAGATGCCCCGGGGTATGCCCGAGGACCTCGACGCGACCATTCGCGAGGCGTTCCGTCTCTTCCACACCGACCTTGCCCGCTATGAGGTGGAGGTACGACGTGCGGTGACCGTGCCGCTGGCCCCACACGAGTTCGATGCGCTGGTCTCGTTTCACTACAACACCGGCGGCATTGCCCGCGCGGCGCTGACCCGGCATCTGAACGCCGGCGACCGCGAGGCGGCAGCAAAGGCATTCCTCAACTGGCGCCGGCCAGCCTCGGTGATCCCGCGCCGTGAGGCCGAAGGGGATCTGTTCCGCGACGGACGTTATCCGACTGGCCGAATCCCAGTGTGGAGCGTGGACGCGCAGGGACGCGTCGACTTCTCGCGGCCCGTCCATCGGCTCACCGAGACCCAAGCGCTGGCTCTGCTGCGTTCCGCGCAAGCTCCCGTCGTTACCCGCTCGCCGCCAACACCCACGACCCAGATCAACTGGTTCTCCCGCCTCTTCGCCATCCTCACACACCTGTTCAAAAGGAGCTGACCTCCATGCGTTACATTCGACCGACCTCGCTCACCTGGTGGGCGGGGCTTCTCGCCATGCTCACAGGCCTCGCCTCCGTGACACTTCCCATGGCGGGCGCGCTTGGCGAACTGTCCCGCCTTGTGGCGCTGCTCGCGGGCACCGGCGACGCCTCGCCCGCCGGGCTGATCTTTCTCGGCCTCGGCCTGATTGGCCTGCGCGACCGACTGGAACGGGGGTTCCGGGGCGATGATTGAGTTTCTGGCGGGGTTCATCGTGGGCGGCGGCCTTGGCGTTCTGGTCGTCGCCCTGTGCGTCGCCGCAGCACGGGGGGACAGGGGCGTTGGCTGAGGTCCTGATCTGGCTGGTGGCGGCGCTCGGTGCGCTTGGTGGCCTGGTGTTTGGCCGCATCTGGGGCCGCGTGGAAGGAAATCGTCTGGGCAAACGGGAGGCCGAACGCGATGCATATGAAGACACGCTCGGGAAGCTGGAGAAGGGTCGTCAGGCGGTTCGCGACGGCCGCGATGCTGATCCTGCTGAGCGGCTGCGCCGCAACGATGGGCGCTGGTGATGCGGGCTGCGTAGCCTATGGAGAAGCCCGCCTTAACCGGCCGCCTGCCGCGACGATCACCGCCATACCGCCCGCCTGGGCGCGCTGGATCGCTGATCTCGATGATCGCATGACGGGGACCTGCCGGTGAAGACCCTCTCCCCCGGTTTGCAAGCCCACCTCGACACCGGCACCACGATGCTATCCTGGTGCTGGCGCCTGACGCGCTCCGACGGGCAGGTGTTCGGCTTTACCGATCACGACCTGCCGCTGACCTTCGATGGCACGACGTTTCAGCCCGAAAGCGGCTTCACCGCCTCGGAAATCCGCTCGGGCTCGGACCTGTCTGTCGATGCGCAGGATGCCGAAGGGGTACTGACCTCCACCACCATCACCGAAACCGACATTCTCGACGGGCGCTGGGACAATGCCGCCGTGGAAATCTGGCGGGTGAACTGGACCGATACCAGCCAGCGCGTGCTGATGCGGCGCGGG
>JALTNO010000416.1:0-9453 GCA_027000645.1 Paracoccaceae bacterium
CGATTCCAGGTGACGTGGAAAGGGATTTGCCCGGGTCCGAACCTGACCGAAGTCAAGGCCGGCGACGGCGCAGCCTGATCTGTTTCGACCGAAACGGAAACACCGGACGAAGCGGACAGGAGAGTCGCCGATGAACATGCAGGAAGAAATAGGTGCGCGGGAAAACTGGCGCGAGAAGCTCTCGGCCACCCGCAACGGGTTGCGCAATCTCAACCGGGCCATCCCCGAAGCCACCCGCGCCTTCGGGGCACTGGGAAAGGCGGTCAAGGGCAGCGACGCGCCAGACTTCAAGACCAAGGAACTGGTGGCCCTGGGCATTTCGGTGGCAGAGCGCTGCGAACCCTGCATCGCCTTGCATGTGGAGGCCCTGGTGAAGGCCGGGGCCACCCGCGAGGAAGTGGCCGGCGTGCTGGCCATGTGCATCCAGATGGGCGGCGGCCCGGCCATGATGTATGCCGCCCGCGCTCTGGAATGCTATGACGAGCTGACCGCGGAGTGATCCGCGGCGCGGCCCGCCGGGCCGATGACGACCCCGAAGGACGGCGCGGCCCGCAGCCCTGATGCAGTCTGCGCCGTGCGATGGCCCGCCCGCGTCACCCGTCCTTGCGGATCGACTCGTTCTTCGGGTCGTAGGGGCTGTCGGGCACCACTTCGGCATCCCAGAGCCGGTCAAACATCCTGACCTTCAGCTTCTGCCCCGGCTCGGCGAGGTCCGGCCTGACATAGCCCATGGCGATCGACTTGCCGAAAGCCACCGAGTAACCGCCCGAGGTCAGCCGCCCCACCTTCGTGGTGCCGTCGTAGAGCGCCTCGCGCCCCCAGGGGTCGGCGTCATCGGGGCCGTCGATCAGGAGCGTCACGCATTTGCTGCGGATACCGGTATCCAGCATCGCCTGCTTGCCGTGAAAATCCTTGTCGAGATCCACGAACCGGTCCAGCCCGGCCTCGAGCGGTGTGGCGTCGCGGCCCAGCTCGGTGCCGAAGGCGCGATAGGATTTTTCCTGCCGCAGCCAGTTCTGCGCCCTCGCCCCCACCAGCTTGAGCCCGTGCCTGGCACCGGCCTCCATGAGACGGTCCCACAGGTAGGTGCTCATCTCGATGGGGTGGTGCAGTTCCCAGCCGAGCTCTCCGGTATAGGCCACGCGGATCGCGCGCACCGGGCACATCATCAGCTCGATATTGCGCATCGACAGCCACGGAAAGCGCCTGTTCGACAGCACGCTGGCCGGATCCGCATCGCGGACCAGTTCGTTCAGAACGTCGCGCGTCTTCGGCCCGGCAATGGCGAAGACGCCCCACTGGGTGGTCACGTCCTGAATCTCGATATAGCCGAACTCGCCCGCCTTGTCGGCCGCCGCCTTGCGCAGCCAGTCGCCGTCATAGGCCGCCCATGCCCCGGCCGAGACGAGATAGTATTCGTCCTCGCCCAGCCGCACGATGGTATATTCGGTGCGCGTGGTGCCGGCATCGGTCAGCGCATAGGTCAGGTTGATCCGCCCCACCTTCGGCAGGCGGTTGGTGGTGAACCAGTCGAGGAAGGCCGTCGCACCGGGGCCCCTGACCACATGCTTGGCAAAGGCGGTGGCGTCGATCAGGCCCACGCCTTCCCGGATTGCGCGCGCCTCGTCCACGGCATACTGCCACCAGCCGCCGCGACGGAAGGACCGCGCCTTTTCATCGAAATCCTCCGGCGCGTCCTTCGGGCCGTAATAGTTCGGCCGCTCCCAGCCGTTCACCTGCCCGAACTGCGCGCCCAGCGCCTTCTGCCGGTCGTAAACGGGCGCGGTGCGCAGCGGCCGGCAGGCGGGGCGCTCCTCGTCCGGGTGGTGCAGGATGTAGACGTGTTCGTAGCATTCCTCGTTCTTGCGCGCGGCATATTCGGTGGTCATCCAGTTTTCGCCGTACCGCTTGGGGTCGAGGCTGGCCATGTCAATCTCGGCCTCGCCTTCCACCATCATCTGGGCAAGGTAATAGCCGGTGCCCCCGGCCGCGGTGATGCCGAAGCTGAACCCCTCGGCCAGCCACATGTTGCGCAGCCCCGGCGCCGGGCCCACCAGCGGGTTGCCGTCCGGGGTATAACAGATCGGGCCGTTGAAATCGTCCTTCAGACCCACGGTTTCCGTGCTGGGGATGCGGTGGATCATGCTCATGTATTCTTCCTCGATCCGCTCGAGGTCGAGGGGAAACAGATCGGCACGGAAACTCTCCGGCACGTCGTAAAGGAAGCGCGCCGGCGCGCCGCGCTCGTAGGGGCCCAGGATCCAGCCGCCGCGTTCCTCGCGCACATACCACTTCGCATCGGCATCGCGCAGGACCGGGTGCTCGGGGTTGCCGGCCTTGCGCCATTCCACCAGCGCCGGGTCGGGTTCGGTCACGATGTACTGGTGTTCGACCGGGATCGCGGGGATCTTGATCCCCAGCAGCCGCGCCGTGCGCTGGGCATGGTTGCCGGTGGCGGTGACGACATGCTCGGCCACAATCACCACCCGTTCGTCGGTGGGCACCAGATTGCCCCCCTTCTCGGCCATCTTCGTGACCGTGACCCGCCACTCCGAGCCGTTCCACTCATAACCGTCCACCTGCCACTTGCGCTCGATCACCACGCCCCGCTGACGCGCACCCCTGGCCATGGCCTGGGTCACATCCGCGGGGTTGATGTAGCCATCGGTCGGGTGATAGAGCGCGCCCTCCAGATCCTCGGTCCGCACCAGCGGCCAGCGTTCCCTGATCTGCGCCGGCGTCAGCCACTCATAGGGAATGCCCACGGTCTCGGCGGTCGAGGCGTAAAGCATGTATTCGTCCATCCGCTCACGGCTCTGGGCCATGCGCAGGTTGCCGACCACGTAGAATCCGGGGTTCAGCCCCGTCTCCTCTTCCAGCGTCTTGTAGAATTTCACGCTGTAGTCGTGGATATGGCTGGTGGCATAGCTCATGTTGAACAGCGGCAGCAGCCCGGCCGCGTGCCAGGTGGAGCCCGCCGTCAGCTCGTCGCGCTCAAGCAGCATGACATCCTGCCAGCCGGCACGCGCCAGATGATAGGCGATGGAGGTGCCGATGGCGCCGCCGCCGACCACCAGTGCCTTGACATGGGTTTTCATGGGCCCGTTCTCCCGATTGTATCCGCTGACTCAGGTTTATGCCGAACGGGGGCGCAGCGCGCCAAGTCCATCCGACCTGTCAGGTTGAAAAAGCGACGTGCAGAGGCCGCCCCCCGCCCCTCCCCACCTTCATCTCGCCAAAAATACTCCCGCCGGAGGCATGGCGCGCAAGCGCCATCCCGCGCCGCTTGCGGCGCGGCGGGGATTTGAAACCGGAAAGAAACGGAGTAGACAGGAACATTGCAGGAACACACGGGATTCGGATGATCGCACAGCTTCTCTCCCACACCCCGCGGCAGGCCGGGGCGCCGGTCAGGCTTCAGGAGGGCATCGAACTGGCCCGCGGCCGCGTGCACGAAGCCTGCGGCCCGGCCCGGCACGGTTTCGCGGCCCGGCTGGCGGGGCGGATGCACGGGCCGGTCCTGTGGATCGCGCCAAGCTGGGGGGTGGAGCGGCTTCACGCCGAAGGGCTGCACCCCTTCGCCGATCCGGCGCGGTTTCTCTTCGTCACTCCGCACCGGGCTGCCGACCTCCTTTGGTGCGCCGAAGAGGCGCTGCGCGCAGGCGTCGTGCCCCTGGTGGTGGCGGATCTCCCCGCCGTGCCGGACCTGACACCCGTGCGGCGGCTGCAGCTGGCCGCCGAGGCGGGGATGAAACTGGGGGCGGAACGGGGCGTGGTGCCGCTCGGCCTGCTGCTGACCCCCGGCGATGGCGGCGCGCGCGGGGTCGAAAGCCGCTGGCACATGACCCCGGCCCATGCCGGCCCGATCCGGGCCTGGCGGCTGGAGCGGCGCCGCGCCCGGACCGCGCCCCCGAAAACCTGGCACATCACCCTGCCCGCCCCTCCGACCGGGCCGGCGGCAGCCGATTGGCAGATCGCGCCTGACAATCCGGTGAGACATGCGAGAAAAGGCACGCGGACCGCCCGGCAAGGGTGTAAGCTGCCGCAAAGCGACCGATGAAGGAGACGGGACACGGTGCCGACACGCAGAACATTCCTCGCGACCCTGGCCGCCGGCGCCCTGTTTTCGGCCGCCCTGCCATCCGATGGTGCCCGGGCCGCCCCCATCCGCTATGACCTCGACCCGGACTCGACCCGTGTGCAGTTCGGCTTTCGTCTTGCCGGAACGCGCCAGATCGGCACCGTCCCGGTCGAAAGCGCCGATATCGTGATCGACCCGGCCAACCTTGCCGCCAGCCGCGTCGATGTCCGGCTGCGCACCGCACGGATGCGCACCGGGCTGTTCTATGCCACTCAGGCCCTGACCGGCCCGCAGATGCTGGATGTGGCGCGCTATCCCACCGCCCGCTTCGTCTCGACCCGGATCCGGCCCGGCGCCGAGGGCCGCCTGTCAGGCGGGGCGCGCCTGCGCGGGCTGCTGACGCTCAAGGACCGGACCCGGCCGGTCGAACTGGTTGCCGAACTCTATCGCCCGCGCGGCAGTGCGCCCGATAACCTGGAGGTACTGACCATCCGCCTGAACGGGCTGATCAGCCGCAAGGCCTTCGGCCTGACCGGATATGCCGACCTGGTCCCGGACCCCGTCACCATCGAGATCTCGGCCACCATCCGCGCCCGCCGCTGATCCCTGCGCGCCCCCCCGCCGCCGGGCGCCGGCGGCGCCAGAAACGCGTGCAAACGACACCGGAATGTCGAAAACGCAGAAGCCACGCCCGCCACCACCGTCAAGGCTGCAAGGGTCATGCGCCTGATCCTGTCCTTTGCCGCCCTGTTCCTGTCCATTCTCCTGCTGCAGCTGTCGTCGGGCGGGGTGGGGCCGCTCGACGCGCTGTCGGGGCTGCAACTGGGTTTTTCGCGGGCCCAGATCGGAATGCTCGGATCGGCGCATTTCCTCGGCTTCTTCGTCGGCTGCTGGTGGGCGCCGCGGGTGATGGGCAGCGTCGGCCACTCGCGCGCCTTCGCCGCCTTCACCGCGACCGGGGCCATCGGCCTGATGGCGCACATGCTGGTGACCGATCCCTATGCCTGGTCGGTGATGCGCGTGGCCACCGGGTTCAGCGTCGCCGGCTGCTACACCGTGATCGAGGCCTGGCTTCAGGCGCGGATTTCAAACGACGTCCGCGCCCGCGCGATGGGGGTCTATCGCGTGGTGGACATGAGCGGCTCGCTGGTGGCGCAGATGATGATCGCGGTGCTGGAGCCGGCCAGCTACGTCTCGTACAACATCCTCGCCATCCTGTGTGCCGCCGCGTTGCTGCCGCTGACCCTGACCCGGCTGCCGCAGCCCGAAACCCCCGCCGCCCCGCGCCTGCGCCCGAAGCTGGCGCTGGAGAAATCGCCGCTGGCGGTGGCCGGGGTGATCGTGGCGGCGGTGTCGCTGGCCTCGTTCCGCATGGTCGGCCCGGTCTACGGGCAGGAGGTGGGGCTGACGGCCGGCCAGATCGCGTGGTTCCTGTCCGCCTTCGTGCTGGGCGGGGCACTGGCTCAGTTCCCGGTGGGCTGGATCGCCGACAGCTTCGACCGGCGATGGGTGCTGATCTGGCTGTCGCTGGCCTCGGTGGCCAGCTCGGCGCTGACCGTGGCGGCCCAGGATCTGGGCACCGCCGCGGTCATGTCGGCGGCCTTCGTCTTCGGCCTGACCACCTTTCCCATCTTCTCGGTGGCCTCTGCCCACGCCCACGACTTCGCCGAATCGTCCGAACGGGTCGAGCTGTCGGCGGCGCTGATGTTCGTCTATGCGCTGGGCGCGATCGCGGCGCCGTGGGTGGCCTCGCTGCTGATCGAGCTTGCCGGCCCGCCGGCCATGTTCACGATGATCGGGATGGTGCATCTGCTGCTTGCCGCCACCGGTTTTGCCCGCATGATGGCACGATCGTCACCGGGCCGGCGTACCCGCTATGTCTATGCCCCGCGCACGACCTTCCTGATCGGCCGGCTGCTGGGGCGCCAACGCGAGGAAAACGGCGCCCGGCGCGCGCCCCGAGGCGGAAAACTCGGGGGGTGACGGGCATCTGCCGGTGGGTTACACACGCTGCGCGCAACCACATGGCAGGCAGGGGACATGGCACGCATTCTCATCACCTCGGCGCTTCCCTACATCAACGGGATCAAGCATCTGGGCAATCTCGTCGGCAGCCAGCTGCCGGCCGATCTCTATGCGCGCTACATGCGCGCGCGCGGCCACGAGGTGATGTTCATCTGCGCCACCGACGAACACGGCACCCCGGCGGAAATCGCCGCCCAGAAGGCCGGCAAGCCGGTGGCCGAATACTGCGCCGAGATGCACCAGGTGCAGGCCGACATCGCCCGCCGCTTCGGGCTGAGCTTCGACCATTTCGGGCGCTCCTCATCGGATCGCAACCGGGTGCTGACCCAGCACCTGGCGCGCCGCCTGGGCGAAAACGGGCTGATCGAGGTGGTGACCGAGAAACAGGTCTATTCCATCGCCGACGGCCGCTTCCTGCCCGACCGCTATATCGAAGGCACCTGCCCCAACTGCGGCTACGAACGCGCCCGGGGCGATCAGTGCGAGGAATGCACCAAGCAGCTCGACCCCACCGACCTGATCAACCCGCGCAGCGCAATCTCGGGCTCGACCGATCTGGAGGTGCGCGAAACGAAGCACCTGTTCCTGCGCCAGTCCAGGCTGCGCGACAGGCTGGACGCCTGGATCGATTCGCAATCCGGCTGGCCGGTGCTGACCACCTCGATCGCGAAGAAATGGCTCCATGACGGCGACGGGCTGCAGGACCGCGGCATCACCCGCGACCTTGACTGGGGCATCCCCGCCCAGTTCCCCGGCGCCCCGTGGGAGGGGATGGAGGGCAAGGTCTTCTATGTCTGGTTCGATGCCCCGATCGAATATATCGGCGCCACCGCCGAATGGGCCGATGCGCACGGCCTGGACGACGCCGCGTGGGAGCGCTGGTGGCGCACCGACAAGGGCGCGGACGACGTGCGCTATGTCCAGTTCATGGGCAAGGACAACGTGCCCTTCCACACCCTGTCCTTCCCCGCCACCCTGATCGGCTCGGAAGAGCCGTGGAAGCTGGTCGATTACATCAAGTCGTTCAACTACCTCAACTATGACGGCGGGCAGTTCTCGACCAGCCAGGGCCGCGGGGTGTTCATGGACCAGGCGCTGGAGCTGCTGCCGGCCGATTACTGGCGCTGGTGGCTGCTCAGCCACGCGCCGGAAAACTCCGACAGCGAATTCACCTGGGAGAACTTCCAGGCCTCGGTGAACAAGGACCTGGCCGACGTGCTGGGCAATTTCGTCAGCCGCGTCACCAAGTTCTGCCGGTCGAAATTCGGCGAGTCGGTGCCCGAAGGCGGTGCGTGGAGCGACACGGAACGCGCCCTTGTCGATGACCTGGAAAGCCGGGTTCGCGCCTACGAACGCCTGATGGAGGCGATGGAGGTCCGCAAGGCCGCGCAGGAGCTGCGGGCGATCTGGGTTGCCGGCAACGAATATCTGCAATCGGCCGCCCCCTGGGCCGCGTTCAAGACCGACCCCGAACGCGCCGCCGCCATCATCCGGCTGTCGCTGAACCTGATCCGCCTTTACGCGGTGCTGAGCGCCCCCTTCATCCCCTTCGCCAGCGCCCGGATGCTCGCGGCCATGGGCTCAACCGACGATGCCTGGCCACAGGATCTGGAAGCGGCGCTGACCGTGCTGAAGCCCGGCCACGCCTTCACGGTTCCCGACGTGCTGTTCGCCAAGATCGCCGACGACCAGCGCGCGGACTGGCAGGCCCGCTTCGCGGGGCGGCGGGGCTGAGCCCCCTCCTCTTCGCGGTCAGTCCACGATCGGCTGAGAGATGATCACCCGCTCGGGCTGCGGCGTCATGGCGGCGCGGGCCTGGTGGCCGATATCGGCGCAGGCTCCGTAATCTCCGCCCACGCAGGCGGCCTTCATCTTCTGCCAGCTTTCGGGATATTGCGACGTGCCGCTGCCGCAGGCGGCGACGATGAACGTGAAACCCCAGAACAGTCTTTTCATATCAACCCCCAGAAATGGCTTCGGGCATTGTGTTGAAATTTCGTCAACGAGTCACCGCCTGCCCGGTTTCGACCGCCCTTTCGCCCCCAAAATGCCTGATTTGCCCGATTTGATGGAAACGATACCGACAGAAAACAGGTTCTGTTCACGAATTAGAATCAATGACCCGGTCCACGGCACTGCTCCGCGATGTTCCCCGGCCAAGGGTGCCACCCCGTCTGCCCCGGAAACGCATACTTCAACCTGCGCCCCGCGGACAGGACACCACGAGATGCAGGAGGGCAACACAAGTCGTGGAAGATCGCACCCCGACACCACCCATATATGGGGAACAGCTTGCCCATGGAGGGAAAATGCATCAATGTGAGACGTGAGACCGGAAGGGATGAGGGGTGAGTCCCCGCCGGTCGCGACGGCAAAGCCAGGCCACGGGCGCGGACGTGAGCCGGGTCAATAATAATCATCCGAAATCTTCCAGTTCATGACGAGCAAGAGGTAAAGAGTATGCCATCATTTTTCGATCTCTTTCCGGGTAACCCGTGGCCTTTCGGCACGCCTGAAAGTGACAGCGGTACGCTGAACGCGGCGCTGAACATCACCAAGGCCAGGGGCCTGGGCGGCGACGACCAGATTCGCGGCAACTATCTGCAGAACCTGATCTACGGCAATCGCGGCATGGATCTGCTGCGCGGCGAAGGCGACAACGACACCCTGTTCGGAGGCGCCGACGACGATGCGCTCATTGGCGACGGAATCTCTCCCAACCCGCTGACCGACGGGGACGACTACGTGAACGGCGGCAGCGGCGACGACGTCATGGCCGGCGTCGGCGGCGACGACCTGATCGTCGGCTCCATCGGAGACGATATCGGCATGGGCGGCACCGGAAACGACCGCATGTTCGGCAATGGCCGAAAAACGGTCACCCCCGGCGAAAGCGACAATGATTTCCTTGCCGGCGGCGATGGCGAAGACACGCTCTTCGGAAACGGAGGGAATGACAGCCTGTTCGGGCAGCTTGGCGACGACAAGATCTTGGCCGGCGATGGCGACGACAGCGTCTCCGGAGGGGACGGCGGTGATTCGCTCTACGGCCAGCTTGGCAATGACGTGATCGCCGGCAATGCCGGGGCCGACTTTATCAATGGCGGCGACGGCAACGACACGCTTTTCGGCGGCTCGGATAGCGACTTGATCCGCGGCAATAACGGCGATGACTGGATTCACGGCAACGAGGGCGACGACGGCCTGCTGGGTCAGCGCGGAAATGACGAAATCTATGGCGGCGGCGGCAACGACAACATCTTGGGCGGCGGTGGCGATGACAGGATCGACGGCCAGTGGGGCGACGATGTCATCGAGGGCGGCGACAATGCCGACTGCATCTATGG
>JALTNO010000416.1:9463-9683 GCA_027000645.1 Paracoccaceae bacterium
CCGGCCCAGGGCCGCGCCACCGACCTGATCGACGGCGGCACCGGCAACGACACCATCTATGCCGGCGAAGACGCCGACCAGGTGCAGGGCGGCACCGGCATGGACGTGATCTACGGCCAGACCGGCAACGATACCCTGGCCGGCGGTGCCGACAACGACTATGTCGACGGCGGCTCCGGGGATGACGACATCAACGGCGATTCCGGCGATGACTACCTCA